>NZ_CP040280.1 GCF_013393905.1 Nostoc sp. C052 | reverse complement strand
ATATCCTTTGTGCCTCGTATTACTTCATTTGAATATTCTCAATATATTCGGAATAATCAAAAACATACATATACTAAACGTCACTGCTTAAACATGACTTTAGTCACTAAGCATATTTTTGAGTTAACCCCTAGTAAGCAAAAATTAAGGGAGGTTGTTAGCCTCCCTTTGGGTTTTAGAACGGTGTGCTACCAGTCTCGTTCACCTTGGCGAGATACCCTCTCCAGTAGTCTCCATCCTGGCTTTTAGGTGGTAATCCAATCGCCGCGTCGAATTCCCCATCAAAGTAGTCGTCTTTTGCTTGGGATTGTTGAGGTTTAGCAATTGTGAGTAACATGAGATCACCTTTATTTTTAAGCTGCGGGTTAGTAGCCCGCTTTTTCTGTGGTTTGTTCAACCTGTTATTAGCGTAGCTTAACCTGTTAACTAATGTCAATAACCTGTTAAAAATGTTTCACAAGTTATTGACATCAGCTAACTTGTTAGTTAAATTAGTAACAGCTTAAAAAATAAAAGGGAGTCGGTCAGATGTCTAAAGCAGTTCAGGAACAAGTAGAGCAACTTTTTGAAGCGGTCAAGGATTTGCAAAGCCTTGAAGAGATCAAGCCACACTGCGAAAATTTTAACGAGTGGATAAATACCAACACTACTTACAGCATTAAAAGTTTAGGCACTGTGTTGAGTCGTGCTGGCTTCTATAAAAAATTCAAGTCAATTCCTCTAGAACAGGGCAAGAATGCTGACTCTGAACCAAAACACGATGCTCAAGGTAACGTTACAGGAAACGAGTTAAAGCACTATGTTTTATTGCTGTGTGGTCTGGATAAAAGCCATTGGGAAGAGAGAAACAAGTCTACACGAGTAAGCGATCGCCTCGAAAATGGTCAGGAAATTAGCCCAGATGAATATTTAGAGGTAACAGGTAAGCTGCTAGAATCCCAAGATTTGCATGAAGTAGCAGTAGGGTTGATTGCTGCTACTGGTCGCCGCCCCCATGAAATTCTCGCTCGTGCTAAGTTTGCGGCTGTTGAGGGTCAAAGCTATCAGGTAATGTTCACTGGTCAAGGTAAAAAACGGGGAGATAAGCCAGTATTCCCCATCGCTACCCTCTACCCTGCTAGTTACGTCATTGAGCGATTGAACTGGTTAAGAAAGGAGCCAACAACTAAAGCACTTTTGGCAGAGGTGGCTAACGAGAATTCTACAGACCTTTCAGCCCAAAATCGTGCTATTGATAGTCGCCGCAATGGTTCGCTTAATCGGGTAGTTCGTGGTTATTTCGGGGATAAGGGAGATAAAACCCCAATTCTAAATTTTCGACACGGGGAAGAACAAGACAACTGCAAAGCATTACGAGCCGCATATTTAGCACTGGCTACAGAAAGAGATTGCCAGGGTTCAACGGGTTCTAAAATGCTACACGCCGCTAGGTTAGCCGGTCACTTTGTTAAGGATGCTCCCACTGACCGAGATTTACAAAATCTTGTAACCACTTTGGGGTATGCCGATTACTACCTTACAAAGCCTGTAGGGTTCCCAGATGCTCCATCAAAAGAAAAACTTTCAAATGTTCGGGTTAGTTCAAGAGATTTAGAAGCTATTCGCCACTTGCAAGAGGAGTTAAATCTACCCAATCAGCAATCAGCTATTACCTATTTGCTTGAGTCATTTAAAAATCGGTTGGATACTGCAAAGCAATTACAGTCAGCACAGCAAAAATTAGCCCAATTAGAAACAGAGATTAAAGAGTTACGCCAAACTAATAACCAGTTAGAAGACATTAATAACCAATTAGATATAGCCAACAAACAATTACAACAGGAGAAAGCAGCTATGGAAACCACAACACAGCAACCCCAAACAGTTACTCTAAATGTCACCGAGTTAGATTCTTGGCTAGAGAAAAAAGTTATTGAGGTGGTGAACAAGGTAACTCTTGGGCAAGGTATCGCCCCCGCCGCCAAGTCTATCCCTGCCAAGGTTGCACCCATCAAGGAAGAGATTGACTGGCAAGCCAAGACTGATGCTGAGGTGTGGGGGAGCAAAGCAACCTTAGCAGCTGTAGAAAAAATTCGTAGGTCTTATCAGGCTATCTGTTTATATAACGATACTGTGGCGACTGGAGACAGCGATCGCTTGGCAGTGACTAACCAAGCACTCAGGGATTTATCGGGCTGTAATGGCTTGGTGATACGCGATTGGATTGAGGCCCATAAGGATGAAGTGATTAGCCATAACGCGAAATTCGGTATGGAGAACAAGAAAGACCCCAGTAACCCTGCCAGCTATGCCAACAAGGGCAAGGACACAGATAAAATTCTGTTGTTGATAAATGAAGAATTTCTAAGTGGTGAAGGCTTTAAGTCAGGGAGAAATTAAAGTTATTTTTTCCCTTACAAACTAATTACATAATCACCACTAAGTTTATGTAATTAGTGGATTTTAAATAACAAAATTGTATGCCAAAATACATTTCCTTCAGACTATGCCTAGACTAAGCTTGGACTAAGCCTAGACTAAGCCTAGACTAAGTGCAGGGAATCAATTTTTCAAGAAAGCAAGTTTCCTAGACTAAGCTTGGACTAAGCCTAGACTAAGCCACAACTTAGCGCTCTTAATCACTATTTTTTACTGTCAACAATTCTTCGATTAAAGAATAAAATAACCGTACTTACTATGGTTATTTTGGGTTATTTTCATTTCAGCCATTTTCGCAGAGCATTTAAAACGAAAAAATGATTTATTCGGGTCAAAAATTATTTTAGTAGAGAAAGATGCCGGAGGCGATCGCGGCGGAGTCCCAATTAGATGAGGCGATTTTATTTGCGGTCAGAAATTGAAACTCTAAAAGTTATGCTAATTTTTCAGATATTAAAACTGAAGTTGGCAAGCGATCGCTATGGCTATCAGCCAACTTTGGAGCGCGGTTATAAGAGTTATGCCACAGAAAAATAATAAGCCTAACTATTGGGGCGATGATGTAACCTCCTTCTTCAGGATGTCGTTTTACCTGTGTAGTATGGTCTTAATGCTTACTGTGAGACTGTTTCACCTGGATGTCGTCAAACCTCCATTTCCCGACATCTCCGCCCCAACTATTAAGGGTTTTGACAATATCTTGACTTTTATAGGTAAAGTACTATACCTTTTTTCCAGGTGTGTTGAAGTCCATCGACACCACTCGCCAGAACCTTGAAAACCGCATAACTTCGTTGACTGGTGTCGATTGCTTACACAGCAACGTTTCCAAGCTGTGAAATCTACTAATTATTGAGAATTCATTGGGAGTTATTGACACTCAACAAAGTGGTGTCGATTGGGGTATCTCAAACCCTCTCCCTGTAAAGGTTCCAGAAGTGAACTCTTTACATAACCACTTCCCCTAACGGGGATGGAAACCTTACTATCACCTCGGGGTGAGTAGAGGAAAGCTGTTCTTTACATAACCACTTCCCCTAACGGGGATGGAAACTTTTGGGTGGATTGGGTTGCAACCGAGATTGCGCCTTTACATAACCACTTCCCCTAACGGGGATGGAAACGCTTAGTTAATCGTTTAGCTGGTCTTTGCAAAGCTGAACTTTACATAACCACTTCCCCTAACGGGGATGGAAACGAGAAATATCTTCATTTCTCATTTCTGCCTCGGATACTTTACATAACCACTTCCCCTAACGGGGATGGAAACACTTTAATGTCCAATCTTGTCTCGTAATCGTCCACCCTTTACATAACCACTTCCCCTAACGGGGATGGAAACGCGTGTTCGCCGTTGGTTATTTCCCAGGCGGCCACAATACTTTACATAACCACTTCCCCTAACGGGGATGGAAACTGCAAGTGGGCTTGCATACAGCACCGTGTGGCTTTACATAACCACTTCCCCTAACGGGGATGGAAACATTGTGAAGTCGCTCCAGCGGAACCCGCCTATTTCGACTTTACATAACCACTTCCCCTAACGGGGATGGAAACGATACGGTTTGTCGCCAGGAAATGTCTTTGTTTTCCTTTACATAACCACTTCCCCTAACGGGGACTATTCACATCAATTTCAAGTTTTTTATCAGTGGCTAGCTCTACACCACTTCTAGCCACAGGCGAGAGCATAGACAACGCCGCCGCCGCCCCTAACACCTGAGCGTCAGTCACTTCCAAATATCTTTGCAACTGTTCCAAATTTCGATGCCCTGATATCTCTTGAATCACTCGCAATGGTATTCCGGCGTTACTCATTTGAGTTAGCGCAGTCCTTCTAAAGCTGTGGGTACTCACGCCAATTATCCCAACTTGTTTGCAAGCTTCTCTCAAAATCCTAGCGGCTGAGTCTTCGCTGATGTGTCCATCACTGCGACCGGGGAACAGATAATCATCCCCTGCTAGTGGGTAGTATTCAACCAGTAATCGCCGTAAATCTTCAATCACTGGGATAGACCGAGTTGCAAGCTTCCCTTTCGTATTTGACTTTCTGATAATCAGCCTGGGTCTAACGTTACTCTTGGGCGTGTAAATGTCTTGGGTCAACAAAGTACAGCATTCACGGATTCTACAGGCACTAAACAGGCAGACACCAAACAAGGTCTTATCGCGGTCGTTGTCTAAGCCATCACTGAAAATTAGCTGTATCTCTGACTGAGTTAGAACCTTGGCGCGTCCATGCCGATTTATTTTCATTGCAAGACTGTTGACCCTGTGATCCACAGCCTACAGCTAATGTGACCTTTCACGAAATTCTAATTAATGAAATGCCGTAATTATGGCAAAAAAAAGGATTTTGCATAAAACTGGCGAAATTATGGCATTTTAAAGGCAGAATTGAGGATTTATAAAAGTTATTTCTCAACAGTCTGAGCTTGTTGAGAAATTGATGTAATTTTGGCAGAATTATGGGAAATTTCTGGCAGAATTAAGGCAAATATCCAGTAAATCAAGAGAAAACACGCGGTTTTTCACATTTTCAAATGTCACGGTGACATTATGCTTTCACGGGAGAATAATATTGAATTCTGACGCACAGTACGCCAAAAAGTTTGGAAAGTTTTTTGAGCCAAAAACCAACAATCAGCTAAAAATTAGTCCCAGAGGACTACAGAAGTACTGCAAAAACACTACAAAGTCAGAGGAGGTTCCCTCTCTCCCTGCCCCTCCCGCGTGGGAATGAGTCTTTGTTGGCAAGGCATAATCCGAGGGTGAAATTCGATATTGCCCTGACATAACCACAGCGATCGCAAGGGGTAAAATTTACCCGTCACATAATTCCAGATTTAAGCCAAGGGGATAATTAGTTTAGTCACAGCAGTACCCCTATCTATATAAATTAGGGTACTGCTGTGACTTTTCTCTTCCCAGAGAAAAATATCGAGCCGCCGCGATCGCAATCCCAAAAGTTACTCGTCAGCATATTTAGATATCTAAGCCAAAGGGTAAATATCTAGTCACAGCAATACCCTATTCTATATAAATAAGGGTAGTGATGTGACTAGACCTAAACCCTTGCTGGATAATGAATACAGCCATTTTTAACCGCTAGTTACAGCAAGGGTATTTGGGGTCAAAAACCGGGGTGATGTGACCTTGGGGCGGCGGCGGGAGACGCGGCGAAGCCGCCGTCGTTCGGCAACGCAGTTGCCAGTCATGGGGCATTGGGCATTGGACATCAGGACAATGGAAGATTGGGAGCGATCGCGGATACAAGTACACAGTAGCTAATTACTCACTACGATATCAGTAGGGCATCGAAGATTGGGGACGATCGCCATAGCTGATAACAGTAACTTGTTATAGTTTCCAGAACTAGTTATTATAAATGTCTAACCAGAAGAGAGACGCGGCGAAACGGTCGCCATTTGATCGGGGCAATGAGAAGATTGGGGACGATCGCGGACACCGCTTCGCGGATCTGCAACCTGTTAAAAATTCTAAAGGATATTTCTAACAGGTTATTTAGTATCAACAAAACAAATAACAGATATGCTAACAAGTTAAAGAACATGATAACAGCATGTTTATGGAAAGATGTAACCAAATAGCCAAATGCTTACACAGCAAGGCATTTAGATATATGCAATGTTAACAAGTTATAGTAACCAGTTAATGCAAACATATAACTGTTACTCAGGTAGTAATGCAGACATAACAAGATGCTTCGCAGGTTTCATGATTAACTTAATAGGTACGTCTGTTAATTTAAATTAACAGACGTACCTATTAAGTTAATCATGAAACCTGCGAAGCATCTTGTTATGTCTGCATTACTACCTGAGTAACAGTTATATGTTTGCATTAACTGGTTACTATAACTTGTTAACATTGCATATATCTAAATGCCTTGCTGTGTAAGCATTTGGCTATTTGGTTACATCTTTCCATAAACATGCTGTTATCATGTTCTTTAACTTGTTAGCATATCTGTTATTTGTTTTGTTGATACTAAATAACCTGTTAGAAATATCCTTTAGAATTTTTAACAGGTTGCAGATCCGCGAAGCGGTGTCCGCGATCGTCCCCAATCTTCTCATTGCCCCGATCAAATGGCGACCGTTTCGCCGCGTCTCTCTTCTGGTTAGACATTTATAATAACTAGTTCTGGAAACTATAACAAGTTACTGTTATCAGCTATGGCGATCGTCCCCCAATCTTCGATGCCCTACTGATATCGTAGTGAGTAATTAGCTACTGTGTACTTGTATCCGCGATCGCTCCCCAATCTTCCATTGTCCTGATGTCCAATGCCCAATGCCCCATGACTGGCAACTGCGTTGCCGAACGACGGCGGCTTCGCCGCGTCTCCCGCCGCCGCCCCAAGGTCACATCACCCCGGTTTTTGACCCCAAATACCCTTGCTGTAACTAGCGGTTAAAAATGGCTGTATTCATTATCCAGCAAGGGTTTAGGTCTAGTCACATCACTACCCTTATTTATATAGAATAGGGTATTGCTGTGACTAGATATTTACCCTTTGGCTTAGATATCTAAATATGCTGACGAGTAACTTTTGGGATTGCGATCGCGGCGGCTCGATATTTTTCTCTGGGAAGAGAAAAGTCACAGCAGTACCCTAATTTATATAGATAGGGGTACTGCTGTGACTAAACTAATTATCCCCTTGGCTTAAATCTGGAATTATGTGACGGGTAAATTTTACCCCTTGCGATCGCTGTGGTTATGTCAGGGCAATATCGAATTTCACCCTCGGATTATGCCTTGCCAACAAAGACTCATTCCCACGCGGGAGGGGCAGGGAGAGAGGGAACCTCCTCTGACTTTGTAGTGTTTTTGCAGTACTTCTGTAGTCCTCTGGGACTAATTTTTAGCTGATTGTTGGTTTTTGGCTCAAAAAACTTTCCAAACTTTTGGCGTACTGTGCGTCAGAATTCAATATTATTCTCCCGTGAAAGCATAATGTCACCGTGACATTTGAAAATGTGAAAAACCGCGTGTTTTCTCTTGATTTACTGGATATTTGCCTTAATTCTGCCAGAAATTTCCCATAATTCTGCCAAAATTACATCAATTTCTCAACAAGCTCAGACTGTTGAGAAATAACTTTTATAAATCCTCAATTCTGCCTTTAAAATGCCATAATTTCGCCAGTTTTATGCAAAATCCTTTTTTTTTGCCATAATTACGGCATTTCATTAATTAGAATTTCGTGAAAGGTCACATTAGCTGTAGGCTGTGGATCACAGGGTCAACAGTCTTGCAATGAAAATAAATCGGCATGGACGCGCCAAGGTTCTAACTCAGTCAGAGATACAGCTAATTTTCAGTGATGGCTTAGACAACGACCGCGATAAGACCTTGTTTGGTGTCTGCCTGTTTAGTGCCTGTAGAATCCGTGAATGCTGTACTTTGTTGACCCAAGACATTTACACGCCCAAGAGTAACGTTAGACCCAGGCTGATTATCAGAAAGTCAAATACGAAAGGGAAGCTTGCAACTCGGTCTATCCCAGTGATTGAAGATTTACGGCGATTACTGGTTGAATACTACCCACTAGCAGGGGATGATTATCTGTTCCCCGGTCGCAGTGATGGACACATCAGCGAAGACTCAGCCGCTAGGATTTTGAGAGAAGCTTGCAAACAAGTTGGGATAATTGGCGTGAGTACCCACAGCTTTAGAAGGACTGCGCTAACTCAAATGAGTAACGCCGGAATACCATTGCGAGTGATTCAAGAGATATCAGGGCATCGAAATTTGGAACAGTTGCAAAGATATTTGGAAGTGACTGACGCTCAGGTGTTAGGGGCGGCGGCGGCGTTGTCTATGCTCTCGCCTGTGGCTAGAAGTGGTGTAGAGCTAGCCACTGATAAAAAACTTGAAATTGATGTGAATAGTCCCCGTTAGGGGAAGTGGTTATGTAAAGGAAAACAAAGACATTTCCTGGCGACAAACCGTATCGTTTCCATCCCCGTTAGGGAAGTGGTTATGTAAAGTCGAAATAGGCGGGTTCCGCTGGAGCGACTTCACAATGTTTCCATCCCCGTTAGGGGAAGTGGTTATGTAAAGCCACACGGTGCTGTATGCAAGCCCACTTGCAGTTTCCATCCCCGTTAGGGGAAGTGGTTATGTAAAGTATTGTGGCCGCCTGGGAAATAACCAACGGCGAACACGCGTTTCCATCCCCGTTAGGGGAAGTGGTTATGTAAAGGGTGGACGATTACGAGACAAGATTGGACATTAAAGTGTTTCCATCCCCGTTAGGGGAAGTGGTTATGTAAAGTATCCGAGGCAGAAATGAGAAATGAAGATATTTCTCGTTTCCATCCCCGTTAGGGGAAGTGGTTATGTAAAGTTCAGCTTTGCAAAGACCAGCTAAACGATTAACTAAGCGTTTCCATCCCCGTTAGGGGAAGTGGTTATGTAAAGGCGCAATCTCGGTTGCAACCCAATCCACCCAAAAGTTTCCATCCCCGTTAGGGGAAGTGGTTATGTAAAGAACAGCTTTCCTCTACTCACCCCGAGGTGATAGTAAGGTTTCCATCCCCGTTAGGGGAAGTGGTTATGTAAAGAGTTCACTTCTGGAACCTTTACAGGGAGAGGGTTTGAGATACCCCAATCGACACCACTTTGTTGAGTGTCAATAACTCCCAATGAATTCTCAATAATTAGTAGATTTCACAGCTTGGAAACGTTGCTGTGTAAGCAATCGACACCAGTCAACGAAGTTATGCGGTTTTCAAGGTTCTGGCGAGTGGTGTCGATGGACTTCAACACACCTGGAAAAAAGGTATAGTACTTTACCTATAAAAGTCAAGATATTGTCAAAACCCTTAATAGTTGGGGCGGAGATGTCGGGAAATGGAGGTTTGACGACATCCAGGTGAAACAGTCTCACAGTAAGCATTAAGACCATACTACACAGGTAAAACGACATCCTGAAGAAGGAGGTTACATCATCGCCCCAATAGTTAGGCTTATTATTTTTCTGTGGCATAACTCTTATAACCGCGCTCCAAAGTTGGCTGATAGCCATAGCGATCGCTTGCCAACTTCAGTTTTAATATCTGAAAAATTAGCATAACTTTTAGAGTTTCAATTTCTGACCGCAAATAAAATCGCCTCATCTAATTGGGACTCCGCCGCGATCGCCTCCGGCATCTTTCTCTACTAAAATAATTTTTGACCCGAATAAATCATTTTTTCGTTTTAAATGCTCTGCGAAAATGGCTGAAATGAAAATAACCCAAAATAACCATAGTAAGTACGGTTATTTTATTCTTTAATCGAAGAATTGTTGACAGTAAAAAATAGTGATTAAGAGCGCTAAGTTGTGGCTTAGTCTAGGCTTAGTCCAAGCTTAGTCTAGGAAACTTGCTTTCTTGAAAAATTGATTCCCTGCACTTAGTCTAGGCTTAGTCTAGGCTTAGTCCAAGCTTAGTCTAGGCATAGTCTGAAGGAAATGTATTTTGGCATACAATTTTGTTATTTAAAATCCACTAATTACATAAACTTAGTGGTGATTATGTAATTAGTTTGTAAGGGAAAAAATAACTTTAATTTCTCCCTGACTTAAAGCCTTCACCACTTAGAAATTCTTCATTTATCAACAACAGAATTTTATCTGTGTCCTTGCCCTTGTTGGCATAGCTGGCAGGGTTACTGGGGTCTTTCTTGTTCTCCATACCGAATTTCGCGTTATGGCTAATCACTTCATCCTTATGGCTCTCAATCCAATCGCGTATCACCAAGCCATTACAGCCCGATAAATCCCTGAGTGCTTGGTTAGTCACTGCCAAGCGATCGCTGTCTCCAGTCGCCACAGTATCGTTATATAAACAGATAGCCTGATAAGACCTACGAATTTTTTCTACAGCTGCTAAGGTTGCTTTGCTCCCCCACACCTCAGCATCAGTCTTGGCTTGCCAGTCAATCTCTTCCTTGATGGGTGCAACCTTGGCAGGGATAGACTTGGCGGCGGGGGCGATACCTTGCCCAAGAGTTACCTTGTTCACCACCTCAATAACTTTTTTCTCTAGCCAAGAATCTAACTCGGTGACATTTAGAGTAACTGTTTGGGGTTGCTGTGTTGTGGTTTCCATAGCTGCTTTCTCCTGTTGTAATTGTTTGTTGGCTATATCTAATTGGTTATTAATGTCTTCTAACTGGTTATTAGTTTGGCGTAACTCTTTAATCTCTGTTTCTAATTGGGCTAATTTTTGCTGTGCTGACTGTAATTGCTTTGCAGTATCCAACCGATTTTTAAATGACTCAAGCAAATAGGTAATAGCTGATTGCTGATTGGGTAGATTTAACTCCTCTTGCAAGTGGCGAATAGCTTCTAAATCTCTTGAACTAACCCGAACATTTGAAAGTTTTTCTTTTGATGGAGCATCTGGGAACCCTACAGGCTTTGTAAGGTAGTAATCGGCATACCCCAAAGTGGTTACAAGATTTTGTAAATCTCGGTCAGTGGGAGCATCCTTAACAAAGTGACCGGCTAACCTAGCGGCGTGTAGCATTTTAGAACCCGTTGAACCCTGGCAATCTCTTTCTGTAGCCAGTGCTAAATATGCGGCTCGTAATGCTTTGCAGTTGTCTTGTTCTTCCCCGTGTCGAAAATTTAGAATTGGGGTTTTATCTCCCTTATCCCCGAAATAACCACGAACTACCCGATTAAGCGAACCATTGCGGCGACTATCAATAGCACGATTTTGGGCTGAAAGGTCTGTAGAATTCTCGTTAGCCACCTCTGCCAAAAGTGCTTTAGTTGTTGGCTCCTTTCTTAACCAGTTCAATCGCTCAATGACGTAACTAGCAGGGTAGAGGGTAGCGATGGGGAATACTGGCTTATCTCCCCGTTTTTTACCTTGACCAGTGAACATTACCTGATAGCTTTGACCCTCAACAGCCGCAAACTTAGCACGAGCGAGAATTTCATGGGGGCGGCGACCAGTAGCAGCAATCAACCCTACTGCTACTTCATGCAAATCTTGGGATTCTAGCAGCTTACCTGTTACCTCTAAATATTCATCTGGGCTAATTTCCTGACCATTTTCGAGGCGATCGCTTACTCGTGTAGACTTGTTTCTCTCTTCCCAATGGCTTTTATCCAGACCACACAGCAATAAAACATAGTGCTTTAACTCGTTTCCTGTAACGTTACCTTGAGCATCGTGTTTTGGTTCAGAGTCAGCATTCTTGCCCTGTTCTAGAGGAATTGACTTGAATTTTTTATAGAAGCCAGCACGACTCAACACAGTGCCTAAACTTTTAATGCTGTAAGTAGTGTTGGTATTTATCCACTCGTTAAAATTTTCGCAGTGTGGCTTGATCTCTTCAAGGCTTTGCAAATCCTTGACCGCTTCAAAAAGTTGCTCTACTTGTTCCTGAACTGCTTTAGACATCTGACCGACTCCCTTTTATTTTTTAAGCTGTTACTAATTTAACTAACAAGTTAGCTGATGTCAATAACTTGTGAAACATTTTTAACAGGTTATTGACATTAGTTAACAGGTTAAGCTACGCTAATAACAGGTTGAACAAACCACAGAAAAAGCGGGCTACTAACCCGCAGCTTAAAAATAAAGGTGATCTCATGTTACTCACAATTGCTAAACCTCAACAATCCCAAGCAAAAGACGACTACTTTGATGGGGAATTCGACGCGGCGATTGGATTACCACCTAAAAGCCAGGATGGAGACTACTGGAGAGGGTATCTCGCCAAGGTGAACGAGACTGGTAGCACACCGTTCTAAAACCCAAAGGGAGGCTAACAACCTCCCTTAATTTTTGCTTACTAGGGGTTAACTCAAAAATATGCTTAGTGACTAAAGTCATGTTTAAGCAGTGACGTTTAGTATATGTATGTTTTTGATTATTCCGAATATATTGAGAATATTCAAATGAAGTAATACGAGGCACAAAGGATATATGAACCGCTTAAAATCTATTCTTCTTGGTGGCTTATTAGCATCTGTTTCAATTGCTGCTCTTTCCCAAAATGCTAATGCCAGTGTTGTGAATTTTAACCATGATCATTTAAATAGTAATACTATTGCTTTAAATAACGCTAAACTAATTCGTGAGCGTCAATTGCATGAACAGCAAGTTCGTGAACAAAAAGCTCGTGAATTGCATGAACGCCAAGTTCGTGAACAAAAAGCTCGTGAATTACGTGAACGCCAAGCTCGTGAACAAAAAGCTCGTGAATTACGTGAGCGCCAAGCTCGTCTTCATCACTAAGATTTAATCACCTAGTTGCATATTTATTACTTGTTAATGGGGAGATTCCAAAGCTCCCCTTAAATTTTGGTTTTATGTTTTGCATCTTGCTTGATTAAGTTGGCTGTCTGGCTTATGAGAAAAACCTAACTTAGTTCCAGCGATCGCCCCAAGGGACAAAACCCCGATCATGCTGAAAATGATTAGCTTAATTGGCAAGTCACTAATACTAAAGACGTGTAGCGATCGCTTTTCAAATTCCCAGTTAACCATCAGAAATTGCACTGGATTAAAATCAAACCATTCTTGGCTTTTGATTAACTCAACATTGTATTGGCTAAATTGTTGATGTAATTCCCCTTCTACATCTGCCATATCCTCTACATAAATAGTTTTGAGAATCTTCACGTTGCAAGGTGGTTGATTCCTATGAAAGTTATCAAGTCGAGCTTCGGGATTACGAGATAACCCAATTTTGCAACGACGGAGGTAACAACCAGGAATTAGCCCGTGATAACCCTCTGCTTCCATTAAATATATAAATCCTGGCTCATGGTCATTTTTTGGTTGATAGACAATTGTCGCAATATCATCTAAGTTCATATATTTATTTCCAAATTATCTTATTGCTAACTGTGCGCTTTTTGCAGTCTAAACAGCGATATCTATCGTCATTTTGTAGCTTTAAATTTGCGCTTCCACAGTGGGGACAGTGGGGACTTGTGCCAGATTGGTGACTACCCCCTATAGTCGAAATTGGTGGCAAGCTTACCATTTGACCATTACTTGCTGTATGAGGCTTTGAGCTTTCAGTCTCTAGCCCGTTGCCAATTGTGCCAGGGAACTTGGCAACCCTTGCCAGTCGCTTTGTATTCTCTATTTCTTGATAGTTGAAACTGACTTTATCGAGGTTAGGTAAAAAGTAAAGCTTGGGCGAACGAGAATCGACTACTAAGGCTACTCTCAATAATCTGGCATCGTCGGTAACTAAGTCGTTTTTATAGTCTATATATTCTTCGATAGCATCTAAGTTCCGAATCAATTTAGCCAAGTTAGACTCGCTGTTTTTACCCTTGCCGTAGGTATTCAGGTAATGTCTGATTTTGGGAATGCCAATGATTATTTCGGTAAAGAGTGACCGATCATCATTGGTAAAACCTGGGATTTGTTTGGTCATCACTGATTGACCCGACACAATCCAGCCGATGTTATTATGACCAAATTGTTTGAGAATCTTCTTGAGGTTTTCACCTGCTGCGTAAGGTTCAGAGCAAGAATTTAGAGTATTATCTAATTCATCCCATGCCCAAATTTGAAAGAAGTTAGCAGCGAATGTGGGATTTTTAACTCTAAAATTCCCGTCGTCTAGACAATCGTCAAAGGACTTAATCGCGGCTGTTGTGTCGCCATACTTTAGGAAAGGCTCTAAAGGATAGTTGCTATCTTTTAACGAGCCAACAGCACCCGGATAGCTGACTGTAACCAGAGTATTTTTAACTCTTTCACCCTTGCCAGTATTACCGCGAGTGCATCCAGCTTTTAATATCTCGCTGATCATCACGGCTGTTGTAGGCGTTTTGCCCACACCGGGATCTGCTATCAGCCGATAGCGGATAGGATGACTGACTACATAGTTAATAAATTCGTCAGCAGTCCCAACCATCAACTTAATTTCATCTGCTTTGATAGCTGGCTCCATCCGGTAGCTGACCACAACACAATCGGTTATTTCCAGCTTGCGAACGCTTGTTATTTTGAATAGCCCTAACTTTTTAACCAGCGTTTCAGAGTGCTTGCTAATAGCCTCCACAATGGCTTTGGGATGTACAGACCGGGAATACCCATAACCAACATCTACAACGCCGTCAGGCTTCACCTGAAAGCCCTTAACGCTCAAAGCCAACCTGATATCAGTAAACAAAGTACGCGCTATTTCGTTGGCGATTTTCCCGTTGATATCAAAGCCAAAATCACCATAAACAGGTTCAACTAAATCACCTGCCAATTGTTGCTGTAGCTGACCTACGCGCTCGTTTAGTAGCTCGATTTGCTCTATATAGTTTTGGCGCTCATTGGCGATCGCTTCCCCAACCTCATCTAAATTTTCGTTGTAGCTACTTGCCAAACTTTTGATAATCTCGGCTTTACTTTGATGACCATGCGCTACCTTCTCACCCCAGTTTTGCAACCTTCTGAATAGCTGCATAGCTTCAGAGGTTATCAAGTCATGCTCTAAGTAAATTTTCTCTAACTCCTGAGACTTAGCAAGTTGAAAGCGTTGATTAGCCTCAGTTTCTACCTGAGATTTAAAGTTAAATTCCCATTGCTCAGTCTCACTTTCCAGATATTCAATGCGTTGGGCATCTTTTTGAGATTGGGTAGATAATTCACTTAACTTAGCTTGCAGTTGGGCGATTATTGCTGTGCTTTCTAGTTTGTTATGACCTAACGAGTTGATGGTATTTCTCGCTTCTTTGAGTTCATCTTTCAAAGATTCTAGCTGGCTGCTAACGTTGGCTAACTTTGACTTGCAAGTGTCGAATTCTCTGATAATTTTATGCAGTGTTTCACCTGCTTTTTTATTCTTGCTTTCGGCATCGTTTAGCAATCTCTGTGATTTAGTATCAGTGATAAAGTAAGTAATAAAACTCGCTGGCAATGCTCCCACACCAAGCATAGAGATTATTTTGGCTGTATCATTGGTGAACCCTCCAGAAGCTACTGCCAAGCCAGCACACAGACTAAAAGCACTTAACCCTAAGCTGTGAGATAATCTCATGATTTCACCTCTAGGTAATCACCTAACTGGGCTTTAAAGCTTGCTAGATTTCCCTGTGACTCAACAGTTTTTAACCTTAATTCCTCAGCTTTTATTTGTGCTTGTAACAGCTTTTTGGTTTAGTTCATCTTTGCTATAAACCGAGATATTCGTATCAGCGATCGTCTTTACTTGACTGACATCTAAAGCAACTGATTTTTGGGTAGTCACCTCTTTTTGATTCAAATAGTCAAGGTAGTTACCTTTGACTTTTTCAATCTCGGTAGCTGCTTGAATGCCAGCACCAAAAGCTTTTGAGTGCTTACCAATAACAGTAAATTTCTCGCGTGTCAGGTCGAGCGCTGCCCCCGTCAATTTAAGCGCTCGTGTAGAGCCTTCATAAATTTTCATCCCTTTATCAAACTGGCTTTGAGTTGCTTGTGGGAGAGTTTCGGGAGGATTTAAAGGGTCTGAAACATGGTATTGATTGGGCTGGAATGGTGGCATCATTCCCGGTATTAAATCCGGCGTGACAGTCAACAATCCAGGGATACGGCTATCTATGGGAACAGTTGTAGGGGTAGCAGATGTGGAATTAGTGCTAGATGTCAAGTTTTGGTTACGCCCTGCTAATTTCTCAGCTACAGCTTTTGCGGCTGCTTTTGTAGTGTCAATTCTTGCCATTGTTGAAAAATTTTCTGGTATTGAGTAGGGATTGGTATTTAATTTCTAATTGCCTAAATGCTTTGTCGATTTCACTAAATTCAAGTGCTAATTCCTCATCTAAGTCATATTTTTTGAGGACTTGTTTTAGCTCTGTTTCGTCCGTCTTTGCGTCCTGAATTTGGCTATTTAATTCGTCCATAAAGCTTTACAAATGTTAGCGGGGAATGACAGCATCCCCCCTTTCTTATTACCCCTTTAATTCGCGTTTACCTTGCCCTTTGTAAGGCTTTGGTAGTGGTTTCCCGTGTTCCGTTGCCGCTACTGTTTGAGATGGATTACTGGGGAAACTGGCAGGGGTAGGCGCGACAAGTAAAACCATGTAGGACAAGACTGTTAGGAAAGAGTAAAATTTCATTAGTTGTCAATCTTGATAAAGGGTGATGACTGGGCGATCGCTACTTTGGACGGTGGGCGATCGCTTTTAAATTGAGAGCAAAAATCATTCTGTAAAACCTTCAAACTTAGCTACCTCTAAGTCAGCATTAGCAGCCCATTCCAAGTAGTTGAAATATTGCTTAACGTCACCAAAAGCGACATCACAATCGAAGCGCAAGCCTTTAAACTGTGGATGTTGGCGAATTTGCCCAAGTAATTCCTGAGCTTGAGAAACTAGCTCTGGTAGGGAATTAGCGCTCATATCTACTTCTGGTTGAGTGCCGGAAATTGTAAAAGTCATGGCGTTAGTACTCTTTCTAATAACCAGTTAACAAAGTCGAGGGGAGATAACAGGATGTTGATCACTCTCACACGATTAGCTTTTTTTCCCAATTCAGTGATGATGCCTTCAATTTCTTGGGTCAGGTCGGTTTCATCTGGGGTAATTGCCACTGGTTCTTTAGCCAAACTGGCCAAATCTCTAATCGCTCCCAAGTATCCTTGCTTTTGGTGTTGCCAGTGCTGATTGATACCCTCTGCTAGTTCGGCATCTCTCACAGCCAGGTTATTGAGGATAAGTTGGTTTTTGACTTGGGCTATAGCGTCTACTGCTGCTATCTCTTCAGATGCCTGTCTCGCTAGCTGGTCAATTAGCGTGAGTTGGGCATGATTGCTTGGGGATTGGGTAGCAGATGTTAGATGTTGCTGTTGCTGGGGCAAGGAAAGGGTATTCTGTGACTGTTCTGAGGCTGGTTCCGATGTTTGCTGTGGAGAAGTTTCGGGTAACTCTAGGGTGTTGCTAGCCACAGTTGGTAATTTTGGCTGGAAGTGGGAGGCGATCGCTTCTAAATCTGCTTCTGAAACTGCCTTTACAGTGTCAAAATCATCAGGGCGAACATGGCTTAAAGCCAGTCTCAGCCCTTGTTCTGTGGTCATATACCTTAAACAGGCATCTTGAATACTTACTGTGTCTGCTGTTGCTGTAACCTTTCTTCGTGTTGCCATGATTTACGCTCCCTTTTGGATTTTTTGGATTTGCCCGAATGCTTGCTGATAGCGGTATCTAGAGAAATCGTTGGGATTTTTGGCGATGTAGCCTTTGACCCGTTCAGACCGTCGTAGTTGAGCCATTAACCGCCCTATTCTGCCCAAAACCCATGCTTGGTAGGGTGATAAAGGTGATTCACGGTCATAACTACCATCGTGGTTTTTGGGGTAGGCATCTCTGAAACTGGGGATTCTCCAGAAGGCTAAATTCTCCCAAGTGACCAAAGTCGAGCGGCTAACACCCAATACCTCAGCTAAATATGTCTTGGTAGATGGGAAATCAAGAAATGAGTCTAAATCTGTAGAATGTTTACTCCGTCTAGGTTTCATGGGTTTACTACAGTAATCAATGTGAATCAGATATTAACTAGCTAGCAATCAGAATAAGTACATATCAGGATGTAGCACCTAAACACTAAACCCCTTACTGTGTAAGTCGCTGGGGTACTCGTAGGACGCTAATTAGTGGCTTGTTGTTGATCGATCGCTTCTTGTGTCATCATACATCTAGTGACACAGATTGTGCAATATGTGTTATTCCATTTCTAAATTACAAGACGTATCATGAGGTAGAGTGATGAACACGGATAACACAATGAGTGGAAGAGTGAATGTAGTGCTAACTGATGAGGTCTACGAACTTGTCAAAAACCTAGCAGGGACAGAACGACGCTCTCAAAGTCAAACAGCAGCAATTTTGATTGAAGAAGCTTTAGAAGCACGCAATCTACTACAAAAAAATTCCTTAGCTGACAAAGGTAAGGGGGCCGCATGAACGAAACATTAGCAACCCATGACGCAGAAAAGCCAGAGGCATCCTCAGAAGCGCTAGAGATAGCAGAAAGCTTTACTACTGCACTAAATAACTTTAATTGGCGGGCTGACTATTTGAAATTCTGTGAAGTTCTGGGCTTTACACAAGATAGCTATGCTGAGGAGAAATACCAGCAATTTCGAGAACTGGTAAGCTACCTAGACTGCTTTGATAAAGAGGCGATCGCCAAGATGATTGAGGCTGGTAAGTAAATACTTTTATGCCAACAAACCAGCAACTCAAAACGTGTTTTATCTTATGCTATAGCAACACTTCTGTTTACTTGCCAATATATTTAGTCACAATAGATAAACGCACTAAAAATGTAGTGATTTTAGCTGGAGAAGAGACAGAGATTGAAATTTACCCTAATGGTCTATGGAGGTATGTATGAGCAATCAAATTAATTTTATACAAATGACCAGGACTGAGCTACGCAGATACATTCTGGATAATAGAAACGATGAAAAAGCATTAGAGATTTATCTTGACCGCTTCCGCAATCCTAATAACCAATTACACCAAGCCCCTGAGTCAATTGATGATTTAGAAAACTACGGGGAGTTACATCAGCAATATTTAGAACAAAGGAGAGCATCTGATTGATACCGGGGTTTGCTTTTTTTCTTCCCAACAAAAATTTGTGCATGAAGAGGATTTATTTTGCTATCAGAATTAAGTGATTACAATTTTGATGAGAATTTGACACCAGTAGTAAGAAGAATACTAACTTATTGCTGGATGCCATGCAGAATCCAAGATTTTCCTTTTGCACCACAAACTTGGATTTTTTGGATATTGCATTCTGAGCTAGATTTACTTACTTACAAATACATCAAATTTTGCAGAGAAAAACAATTGGAAGAAATTCCAGATTTCCCATCTAAAGGGATTTTGATAGCATTTGATGTTTACTGGATGATGCTAATTTCTTGGATTTACAAACACGAATGGAATAAACTATACAAACTGCCACGAATGGAGAAAGAAACAAAAAAGGCTATAGAACTAGAAGGTAAGATGTGGTTATCTTTATTAGAAGTCTGCCGAGGGTTAGTAGGTTACAACAATGAAGACAAAGCAGTAGGTTTGTGGGGTGCAGCAATTTTTGAAAGTAAAGTTAATGATCTAAAAAAGTTTTATAACCCTAATAAATATCCGCTGATTACAGGTAATAAACAAACACGGAAAGTAAAACTCGCTTATGGTGTAGACACAAATAAACAGTGGGCGAATAACGGCAAACAAGCAATTAAACAAGCGTTTCAGAGCCACCTAAAAGCTTTAAGAGAAGGGGAAAATCCTTTCAATCCTAAGAATCAACCTTGGCTTTGCTCAATCACTCGAAGCGTTTTTGATATTTTGAAGTCTGGACTAAATAGTTCTTATAGTTTTAAAGAAAAATTTTGGCAACCATTTTTATCTAGCCGTAGTGCATGGGTAAGTAATTTTGAGTCTCAAGGTATTAGTTTTTTATGGGCAGAAAATAAAGAATGGTATTCCCGATTTCCGGGCACAAAACGTGGGAGTAGAAAAATACCTATTTTTGAGTTTGAAAATTACCCAGAGGCTATAAGCCTCGTACAACAAGAGTTTCAAGAGTTATCACACTCACTAGTTTACCCTCCTGAAAATGAGCGATTATGGATACAAGACAGAAGCAGAACTTTGCTAGATTCCGGGCAAGGCTACGTTGTTGTCTTATCAAACTCTAATTGACAAAAAAAAGCTGGATGCAGTCCTCGTTGTGTCAAATGGTTAGCTAGTGGCTTCCCAAAAAGAATGGTTTCCAGCCATTCCAACAAAGAAATCTGAATCCAACAGATTTCCAAAAATTTCAATCAAATAATATTTAGCTTAACAATTTTCTATTGACATAACTAGGGGCTGCCTCAGTTTGTAACCACATTACACGAGGTAATTATGCCCAAAAAAGTATCCTCTTCAAAAAGTAGCTCTAAAAAAGCCTTTAACCACAAGCATTCTAGCAAAATCCCCCCCCGTAGTCAACTTTTTAGCCTACTTATCGAACTTATTGCTGATAGAAGATTGACTGAATCGGTTGAAATTCTTGAAAACGCAGGCTATAACGACAACTTGGTAATTTTCTTCATACTGGCTAACCTTCAATACGAGGTGGCAGTATGAGCAAGCTCACCCCTACCTCTAAAGCTAATCCTTGTTTATCTTGCGGCGATACTAAAGGCAATTGCCGACATCAGGATATAGGAGAAATTATCCTCTGTATGGCTGCTATTGGCAGCCGTAAGGGTGAAATTGTTGAGGGTGGCTACAAAGTCATCGATTTTACCCAAGATGGCTTATGGGCAGTTTTAAAGCTTGATAATTCTGAAGAGTGGACAGAAGAACGGCGGCGGGAATGGGCTGATGAGCAAAGACGGCGGCGTGAAAAACTCCAATGGGATGAGCAACAGAAGTTAGCTAAATTGATTTCCATCCCCGACCGCGATCGCCAATACCGCCGTGTCGTCGCCGCACTGGGATTAAACCAAAAACACCGCATTTCAGAACTGTCTGAGAAACGCGGCTTAAATTCTGAGGAGATTGATTTTGCAGTTTCTCAGAGCTGGATCACCAGTTGGAAGCCAGGGTTAAAGTTGATGCTACCCCGTCTTTGGCTGGGGTAGCTGGAGGGCAACTAACAGGAGTCATCGGGCTTGCGATCGCGGCTGTAAACCCCAAAGGTGAAATTGCAGGATTTCAGATTGGGTCTGATAATCGTTCAAAATATGGCAAGTACCTCTGGCTATCATCTGCATCTAAGGGCGGGAATGGGCCACACCTACCAAGCAGTGAATTACCTGTATTTCTCTGGAGGCATCCAGAAGCCGAACAGATAACACAAACTTGGCTGGTAGAAGGTAGTTTGAAATCACTGATTACTGCCTTAAAACTGTGGTTTAGGCATGGACGTAAGGATATTCAAATTATTGGAGCAAAGAGGGGCAAACTGGCTAGGCTCAATCAATGCAGTGGTAGAAGCGTTAGGGCAGACTAGTAAAGTTGTTTTATGTCCAGATGCCGGAAGCTTAAGCAATTCTCACATCCTGAATAATTACAAGAAAATCATTGATGAACTAACCAGTAAAGGTTATTTAACAGATGTTGCTTGGTGGGGTCAACTTGAGAAGAGCAAACAGCCAGATATCGACGAACTAAGCAACACGCTAGATTTTGAACTAATCACGCCAAGAGAATTTTTTAACCATACAAATAAAGCTAATTGGTTATATCGCCGCCGTTACACTCCCGATATTGTAGTAAATCAATCTGATTTTAAATTTCTCAATCTACCAAATAATAATGCCGTAATTGCGGCTAAATCTGGCTTAGGTACGGGGAAAACAGAAGCTTTGATTAGATTAATTTAAATCATCTCAAAATCGCTCATTTCTCATCGGATATCGTAATAATTTATTACTGCAAACTGGCAGTAGAGCAAGCCAGAAAGGTGTTAGTATTTATCATTTGCAGCACGATGATGGTATTAGCTTAGTAGCAGATAGAAAACACTAATTTAGCTCTATATGCCTAGATAGTATTCACCATGTAGATGGTTATTTTAGTGGAACTGATATTTATTTAGATGAAACAGTATCGGTACTTACTTCATGCCACTGGCGGCGCTACTTTAGGGGATGAACAAGGCAAAGCTATTGCTATACTCTCAAAGGCGTTACAGGAGTGCAACAGAGTAATATTACTTGATGGTAACTTGGCTGATATTTATGTTGATTTTATAGCCAAGGTATCAGGTAGATGAACACGGATAACAATAATGAGTGGAAGAGTGAATGTAGTGCTAACCGATGAGGTCTACGTTTAACTTGTCAAGACCTAGCAGGGACAGAACGACGCTCTCAAGTCAAAACAGCAGCAATTTTGATTGAAGAAGCTTTCTACGCAATCTACGCAAAAATTCCTAGCTAGGACAAAGGTGTAGCCGCATGAATGAAACATTAGCAACTCCATGACGCAGAAAAGCCAGAAGCCAGATGCTAGAGATAGCAGAAAGCTTTACTACTGCACTAAATAACTTTAATTGGCGGGCTGACTATTTGAAATTTCGTGAGTTCTGCTTTACACAAGATAGCTATGCCGAGGAGAAATACCAGCAATTTTCGAGAACTCGGTAAGTTGTTACTAGACTGCTTTGATAAAGAGGCGATCGCCAAGAGATTGAGGCTGGTAAGTGTAATACTTTTATGCCAACAAACCAGCACCAAAACGTGTTTTATCTTATGTTATAGCAACACTTCTGTTTACTTGCCAATATATTTAGTCACAAGATAAACGCACTAAAAAATGGTGATTTTAGCTGGAGAAGAGACAGAGATTGAAATTTACCTAATGGTCTATGGAGGTATGTATGAGCAATCAAATTAATTTTATACAATGACCAGACTGAGCTACGCAGATACATTCTGATAATAGAAACGATGAAAAGCATTAGAGATTTATCTCCTTCCGCTTCTAATACCACAACCAAAGTTCCCGAGTCAATTGATGATTTGAAAATTGGGGAGTTACATCAGCAATATTTAGAACAAAGGAGAGCATCTGATTGATACCGGGGTTTGCTTTTCTTCAACAAAATTTGTGCATGAAGAGGATTTATTTTGCTATCAGAATTCGAGATACTCTGATGAGAATTCTGACACCAGTAGTAAGAAGAATACTACTTATTGCTGGATGCCATGTAGAATCCAAGATTTTTTTTGCACACAAACTTGATTTTTTGATATTGCATTTCTGAGCTAGATTTACTATTTACAAATACATCAAATTTTTGCAGAGAAAAACAATTGAAAGAAATTCCAGATTTTCAAAGGGATTTTTGATAGCATTTGATGTTTACTGGATGATGCTACTTTCTGATTTACAAACACGAATGGAATAAACTATACAAACTGCCACGAATGGAGAAAGAAACAAAAAGGCTATAGAACTAGAAGGTAAGATGTGGTTATCTTTATTGAGAAGTCTGCCGAGGGTTGCAGGTTATAACAATGAAGACAAAAGTAGTTTGTGGGGTGCAGCATTTTTGAAAGTAAAGTTAATGATCTAAAAGTTTTTATAACCCCAATAAATATCCGCTGATTACAGGTAATAAACAAACACGGAAAAAAACTGCTTATGGTGTAGACACAAATAAACAGGGCGAATAACAGTAAACAACATTAAACAAAGCGTTCAGAGCCACCTAAAAGCTTTAGAGAAGGGGAAAATCCTTTCAATCCTAAGAATCAACCTGGCTTTGCTCAATCACTGAAAGCGTTTTTGATATTTTGAAGTCTGACTAAATAGTTCTTATAGTTTTTTAAAGAAAATTTTTGGCAAACCATTTTTATCTAGCCGTAGTGCATGGGTAGTAATTTTGAGTCTCAAGGTATTTTTTATGGGCAGAAAATAAAGAATGGTATTCCGATTTTCGGGCACAAAAACGGGAGTAGAAAATACTATTTTTGAGTTTGAAAATTACCCAGAGGCTATAAGCCTTCGCATAACAAGAGTTTCAAGATTATCACACTCACTAGTTTACCCTCCTGAAAATGAAAGGATTATGGAAAAAGACAGAAGCAGAACTTTCGCTAGATTCTGGCAGGTTACGTTGTTGTCTTATCAAACTCCTAACTGACAAAAGCTGGATGCAGTCCTGTTGTGTCAAATGGTTATTAGTGGCTTCCAAAGAATGGTTTTCAGCCATTTCCAACAAAGAAATCTGAACCAACAGATTTCCAAAAATTTCAATCAAATAATATTTAGCTTAACAATTTTTCTATTGACATAACTAGGGGCTGCCTCAGTTTGTAAATCACATTACACGAGGTAATTATGCCAAAAAGTATCCTCTTCAAAGTAGTTTCTAAAGTTTTATCAGCATTCTAGCAAAATCTTCGTAGTCAATCTTTTTTACTTATCGAATTTATTGCTGATAGAAGATTGACTGAATCGGTTGAAATTCTGAAAACGCAGGTTTAACGACAACTTGGTAATTTTCTTCATACTGGCTAACCTTCAATACGAGGTGGCAGTAGAGCAAGTCACCCCTCCTCTAAAGCTAATCTCGTTTATCTTGCGGCGATATTAAAGGTAATTGCCGACATCAGATATAGGAGAAATTATCCTTCGTATGGTTGCTATTGGCAGCCGTAAGGGTGAAATTGTTGAGGGTGGTTACAAGTCATCGATTTTTACCCAAGATGGCTTATGGGCAGTTTTAAAGCTTCGATATCCTGAAGAGTGACAGAAGAACGGCGGCGGGAATGGGCCGATGAGCAAAGACGGCGGCGTGAAAACTCCAATGGGATGAGCAACAGAAGTTGCTAATTGATTTCCATCCCCGACCGCGACGCAATACGCCGCCGTCGTCGCCGCACTGGGATTAAACCAAACACCGCATTTCAGAACCGTCGAGAAACGCGGCTTAAATTTCCGAGGAGATTGATTTTGCAGTTTCTCAGAGCTGGATCACCAGTTGAGCCAGGGTTGCTGATGCTACCCCTTGGCTGGGGTAGCTGGAGGGCAACAGGAGTCATCGGGCTGTGATCGCGGGCTGAACCCCAAAGGTGAAATTGCAGGATTTTCAGATTGCCTGATAATCGTTCAAAATATGGCAGTACCTTCTGGCTATCATCTGCATCTAAGGGCGGAATGGCCACACCTACCAAGCAGTGAATTACCTGTATTTTTTCGAGGCATCCAGAAGCCGAACAGATAACACAAACTTGGCTGGTAGAAGGTGTTTGAAATCACTGATTACTGCCTTAAAACCGTGGTTTAGGCATGGACGTAGGATATTCAAATTATTGAGCAAAGAGGGGCAACTGGCTAGGCCTCATCAATGCAGTGGTAGAAGCGTTAGGCAGACTAGTAAAGTTGTTTTATGTCCAGATGCCGGAAGCTTGCAATCTCACATCCTGAATAATTACAAGAAAATCATTGATGAACCACCAGTAAAGGTTATTTAACAGATGTTGCTTTGGGGTCAACTTGAGAAGAGCAAACAGCCAGATATCGACGAACTAAGCAACACGCCAGATTTTGAACTAATCACGCCAAGAGAATTTTTTAACCATACAAATAAAGCTAATTGGTTATATCGCCGCCGTTACACTCCCGATATTGTAGTAAATCATCTGATTTTAAATTTTCATCTACCAAAAATAATCCGTAATTGCGGCTAAATCTCGGCTTAGGTACGGGGAAAACAGAAGCTTTGATTAGATTAATTAAATCATTCAAAATCGCTCATTCATCGGATATCGTAATATTTATTACGCAAACCGGCAGTAGAGCAAGCCAGAAAGGTGTTAGTATTTATCATTTGCAGCACGATGATGGTATTAGCTTAGTAGCAGATGAAAACATAATTTAGCTCTATGCCTAGATAGTATTCACCATGTAGATGGTTATTTTAGTGGAACTGATATTTATTTAGATGAAACAGTATCGGTACATTCATGCCACTGGCGGCGCTACTTTAGATGAACAAGGCAAAGCTATTGCTATATTCAAAGGCGTTACAGGAGTGCAACAGAGTAATATTACTTGATGGTAACTCTGGCTGATATTTATGTTGATTTTATAGCCAAGGTATCAGGTAAAGAAGTTATCAAAATTGAAAACGAAGCGAAAATTAAACCTCATAAGTTTAAGTTTGTTGTCGGTATTAATGGAGAGGGAGAAATAAAAACGTGATAAATCGCCACTAATCAAAAAATGTTATCCGATGATGTAATACCTGATTGCGAGTGATTCCAGAATGTTGACTAATATTATTGATGAGATTTTTAGAAGTGCTGATAAATGCGGCTATGTTCTCAATAAGAGACAGCCGGGAACCTACAAAGAATTTTTACTTAATCCAGATGAATTTATAGCTACCCGTAGACCTGACTATTTTATAATCTCACCCACTGCTGAAAGTGGTGTGGTGTCACAATCAAAAATTACTTTACCGATAAGTTTACATTTTTGCTGGCGTTCAGGGTACTAACAGTCAACATCAAATGCTGTTTAGGCTTAGGATGACAGCATAACTCATTATGTCTTTCGTCCAGAATTTAGTTGCTCGGGATAGAATAATCCTAGAAACTATTCAGTAAAAGCCTACACTGAGGCTTTAAATTCTAGATTATGCAATCAGTTATGCTGGCGGCGGACGGATTGTTGCCAAATAATGAAAGTAATAGGTGATGCTATAGCCAGAAGTAACGATGATTGCGGGGGCTGAATTAGGTCAATCGATAATTACGAGATGGATCACCTAGAGATTGCCTATTTATGCCTAGATGAGGCTGGGCATAGTGTTGAGACAGGAATGGGGAAATGATCAAGAGTTTATGATAAGGAAAATCGCCAGAGAAGCAGTGCAATATCGCTATTCTTTTAGAACTTTATAAAGCGATTGCTTGAAAATCTGAACCGTTAACGCGGCGGTTAAATCCAACCCTAATAAGAGAGACAGCGCAGAATCGAAAAATTAGATTGCCAGATAGACAACAGAAATTGAAAATTTACTGTTTGGAGTCCTGAATTTATTAATAAATGTTATGTAAAGATAGAGATTTTATTGGTAAGCAGCAAAGATTCTATATGCTAAACAACTCGATATATCTAAAAACGAAGTGAGGTTAATTGGTATTACTTGAGTACTAAGCAAGACTTCTTTTAGAGAAGCCAAAGGTGATCACACTGAAAGTATGGGCATTACAGCAGTTAATGTATTGCAATTTTTAAAAGGAGAATACTACAAAGAATCACCAGAAGTACTGGAATTAATGCATAAGTCAGAAGCGATAAAGAAATAGCCAGAGCATTAAATATTAAAATTTCAAAGTGACAATAGATAAAAGAGAAAATATTCATTCTGTCAACTGTTGATAGTATTGTCAACTTTGCTAAACCTTCAAGTACTGGTAAATGGCACAAAAACATATTTACACGGTAGATCAAGAGAAATTAAATTTACCTAGTAGATTGAAGTTTAGCGGCGGTAGCGCGTACTCGATGGGTATTTAGCATCGAAGCGGTTAGCAAGATCAAGTGGGAAGAACATACACACAGCAAGTAGAAGCACAACACAGCAACCAGAACATGGACAGCGCTACTGAACAACTTTGTTCTGTGAGGAAAACCTAACAGAAACTGCATTATATTTAAATGCTCGTGAAGACCGGGAAATGTTATCCGATCTAGGGCATGGTTGCCGCCTAGTTTGAGGGGGGCGCGGCGACTACCAGAAGCCAAGCGGAATGATACGGCAATGGGTAACGGCGGCTTAGGTAGCTGGAGGTTAAAATAGCATGGCGGCGTTATTCGTGTCATTACCGCCATATGTTACACGATGCCTATAATCCTCACAGTATAGCGACCGAGAAGACGTCAATGCGATTTGAAGCCGGGGAAGCACCAAAACATTGCAAAATACTTAAAATTTCAGTTCGCACTATTCAGCGATGGGTACAGGCGAGGCGAATGCCATTGGAGCCAGAAAACAGCATCACCAGTTTTATCAGGCGATGGCAGCGAAACTAATGCCACGGCGGCGGCGAATGCTTGCTGAGAGTGAGAAGCAGGCAAGGATGCACGCTAACATCTGCTCATGGTGTATCAACTCCTAGAGACAAATTAGCAAGTCCGAACAGTACACGCCATTAACAACCTTCTCTCTGTTTTTTCCAGACATTAGACGGATTGAAAGCAGTTTTGGCGGGGAATGAGAGGCAGATGGATCATAGTTGCCACGTCCATTCTGAAGCTTGGGGCTACGTAGTTTTTGATGGAGCCGCTTGCGAGAATGTTTGCCGGAGAAGAGCCAACAACAACACCTCAAAGAAACACTGACCGAAGGTTGAATTAATCCAAACTCCCTAAATGAACGAAGAAACAGCGATAGTGAATATCAAGATTGGAAAAACTTCTGATGGAATCGACTGGCACACTGGCAAGGATCTTGCTAGAGGAAACGTTGCTAAAGAAAACGCCAACAGATCATTTGAGTCTCCAAACCAGAGGGCGCGAACTTGAGCGAGAAGCAGAGGGTAGAATGGCTACAAAAATATCCACCTAAGCCCAAAGAACCGCGCCACCAGCAAGACTCAACAGTGGGGACTTCACCTAGAATCGCTTACAAGCCCTCTAAAAGTTATCAATGGGCAATTGGTATTACTAATATTTATTTCAATTTACGAAAGAGTGCTATCACATCACACTGTAAATATCGTATGTCAAAAATAAAATTTACTGTCAGTTTTTACAGTTATCTGTTGTAGAAAATCTGTCAAGTCGATTCTGTTCGGATTTTTGGTGATTAAGGCAATGGGTTGTCCATCCCAATCAAAATCGGTGGTTTTTGAGCGTTTTCGCTGTGCTACCTATTTGAGAAGATTCACCACCGTATGTTCCGTATTTATTAAAAATACCTATTTCGTAGGCACGCCATACGCTCATATCATTGCAGATTGAGTTCGAGTTATAGGCGTTACTATCTACAACACCTAGAAATGTATCATCAGAATCACGACACGCCGCAAATGCAGATGGGGTAATGTGCCAAACAGCCAATAACAATATTTAACAAGTTTTCA
This sequence comes from Nostoc sp. C052, assembly GCF_013393905.1. Lineage (GTDB taxonomy): Bacteria > Cyanobacteriota > Cyanobacteriia > Cyanobacteriales > Nostocaceae > Nostoc. The sequence goes on along the minus strand of NZ_CP040280.1, from coordinate 15,290 downwards.
CGCTTTTTTTCCGATACGATTTCTAGTTACACGCAGTATTTAATATTACTCGGTAATATTAGTGATATTTATATCAAGTATTGTAAAGAGTATTCTACAAAGTCAGATGAGTTCTTTCTTCCTTCCCGTCCTCTTTCTCCGCGTGGGAATGAGTTTTGCTGGCAAGGCATATCCGAGGGTGAAATCGATATTGCCCCGACATAACCACAGCGATCGCAAGGGGTAATTTACCCGTCACATAATTCCAGATTTGCCAAGGGGATAATTAGTTTAGTCACAGCAGTACTCTCCTATCTATATAAATTAGGTACTGCTGTGACTTTTTTTTTCCCAGAGAAAATATCGAGCCGCCGCGACGCAATCCCAAAGTTACTGTCAGCATATTTAGATATCTGCCAAAGGGTAAATATCTAGTCACAGCAATACCTTATTCTATATAAATAGCGGCAGTGATGTGACTAGACCTAAACCCCTGCTGATAATGAATACAGCCATTTAATCGCTAGTTACAGCAAGGTATGCCGGGTGATGACGCGGCGGGAGACGCGGCGAAGCCGCCGTCGCCGGCAACGCAGTTGCCAGTCATGGGCATTGGGTATTGGACATCAGACAATGGAAGATTGGGGCGATCGCGATGCACAGATACAGTAGCTAATTATCACTACGATATCAGTAGGGCACGAAGATTGGGGACGCCATAGCTGATAACAGTAACTTCGTTATAGTTTCCAGAACTAGTTATTATAAATGTCCAACCAGGAAGGCGAAACGGTCGCCATTTGATCGGGGCAATGGAAGATTGGGACGATCGGGACACCGCTTCGCGGATCTGCACCTGCGTTACTAAAGGATATTTCTAACAGGTTATTTAGTATCAACAAAACAAATAACAGATATGCTAACAAGTTAAAAGAACATGATAACAGCATGTTTATGGAAAGATGTACCAAATAGCCAAAGTTATTACAGCAAGGCATTTAGATATATGCAATGTTAACAAGTTATAGTAAACCAGTTAATGCAAACATATAACTGTTACCAGGTAGTAATGCAGACATAACAAAGATTTTGCAGGTTTCATGATTAACTTAATAGGTACGTCTGTTAATTTAAATTAACAGACGTACCTATTAAGTTAATCATGAAACCTGCGAAGCATCTTGTTATGTCTGCATTACTACCTGAGTAACAGTTATATGTTTGCATTAACTGGTTACTATAACTTGTTAACATTGCATATATCTAAATGCCTTGCTGTGTAAGCATTTGGCTATTTGGTTACATCTTTCCATAAACATGCTGTTATCATGTTCTTTAACTTGTTAGCATATCTGTTATTTGTTTTGTTGATACTAAATAACCTGTTAGAAATATCCTTTAGAATTTTTAACAGGTTGCAGATCCGCGAAGCGGTGTCCGCGATCGTCCCCAATCTTCTCATTGCCCCGATCAAATGGCGACCGTTTCGCCGCGTCTCTCTTCTGGTTAGACATTTATAATAACTAGTTCTGGAAACTATAACAAGTTACTGTTATCAGCTATGGCGATCGCCCCCAATCTTCGATGCCCTACTGATATCGTAGTGAGTAATTAGCTACTGTGTACTTGTATCCGCGATCGCTTCCTCAATCTTCCATTGTCCTGATGTCCAATGCCCAATGCCCCATGACTGGCAACTGCGTTGCCGAACGACGGCGGCTTCGCCGCGTCTCCCGCCGCCGCCCCAAGGTCACATCACCCCGGTTTTTGACCCCAAATACCCTTGCTGTAACTAGCGGTTAAAAATGGCTGTATTCATTATCCAGCAAGGGTTTAGGTCTAGTCACATCACTACCCTTATTTATATAGAATAGGGTATTGCTGTGACTAGATATTTACCCTTTGGCTTAGATATCTAAATATGCTGACGAGTAACTTTTGGGATTGCGATCGCGGCGGCTCGATATTTTTCTCTGGGAAGAGAAAAGTCACAGCAGTACCCTAATTTATATAGATAGGGGTACTGCTGTGACTAAACTAATTATCCCCTTGGCTTAAATCTGGAATTATGTGACGGGTAAATTTTACCCCTTGCGATCGCTGTGGTTATGTCAGGGCAATATCGAATTTCACCCTCGGATTATGCCTTGCCAACAAAGACTCATTCCCACGCGGGAGGGGCAGGGAGGGCACGGCAAGGCACGGAGGGAGGGAGAGAACCTCATCTGACTTTGTAGAATACTCTTTACAATTACTTGATATAAATATCACTAATATTACCGAAGTAATATTAAATACTGCGTGTAACGCTAGAGAAATCGGTATCAGGGTAAAAAGCATGAAAAAGCTTGTTAAGAGTATTGTTATTGGCTGTTTGGCTACATTACTCCCTACATCTGCATTTGCGGCAACCATTGTCGTGGCTTCTGATGGTACATTTCTAGGTGTTGTAGATAGTAACGCCTATAACTCGAACTCAATCTGCAATGAATATGGGCAGTATGGCAGTGCCTACGGAATAGGTATTTTTAATAAATACGGAACATACGGTGGTGAATCTTCTCAAATAGGTGCTTACAGCGAAAACGCTCAAAAACCACCGATTTTGATTAAGGATGGACAACCCATTGCCTTAATCACCAAAAATCCGAACTTTAAGAATCGACTTGACCCAGATTTTCTACAACAGATGGCTTGTAAAAACTGACAGTAGAATTTTATTTTTGACATACGACTATTTACAGGTGTGAGTGTGATAGCACTCTTTTCGTAAATTGAAATAAATATTAGTAATACCCAATTGCCCATTGATAACTTTTAATGGGCTTGTAAGCGATTCTAGGTGAAGTCCCCACTGTTGGGGTCTTGCTTTAGTTGGCGCGGTTCTTTGGGCTTAGGTGGATAATTTTTTTGTAGCCATTTCCTACCTTTCTCTGCTTCTCGCTCAAGTTCGCGCCGTAACCTCTGGTTTGGAGACTCAAATGATCCTGTTGGCGTTTTCTTTAGCAACGTTTCCTCTAGCAAAGTTTCCTTGCCAGGTGTGCCATTAAGATCGATTCCATCCAAGAGTTTTTTCCAATCTTGATATTCACTATCGCTTGTTTCTTCGTTCATTTATTTTAGGAGTTTGGATTAATTCAACCTTCAGTCAGTGTTTCTTGGGGTAATGTTGTTGTTGGCTCTTCTCCGGCAAACATTTCTCGCAAGCGGCTTCCATCAAAAACTACGTAGCCCCAAGCTTCAAGAATAGACATGGCTTGGCTATGATCCATCTGCCTCTCATTCCCCGCCAAAACTGCTTTCAATTCGCCGTCTAAGTGTCTGGAAAGAACTAGAGAGAGGTTGTTAATGGTACGTGTACTGATTTCGGACTTGCTCAATTCTGTCTCTAGGAGTTGATACACCATGAGCGAGATGTTAGCGTGCATCCCGCCTGCCTTTGCTTGTACTTCCTCTACACTCTCAACCCAAGCATTCGCCGCCGCCGATGGCATTAGTTTCGCTGCCATCGCCTTGATAAAATTTGGGTGAGTGCTGATTTTTTCTGGCTCCAATGGCATTCGCCTCGCCTGTACCCATCGCTGGATAGTGCGAACTGGAATTTTAAGTATTTTTGCAATGTTTTTTGGTGCTTCCCCGGCTTCAAATCGCTTAATTGCGTCTTCTCGGTCGCTAATACTGTGGGGATTGTAAGGCATCGTGTAGCAAGTATGGCGGTAATGACACGAATAACGCCGCCATACTTATTTTAACCTCCAGCTACCCTAAGCCGCCGTTACCCATTGCCGTATCATTTCCCGCTTGGCTTCTGGTAGTCGCCGCGCCGCCGCCGTCAAAACTGTAGGCGGCAACCATGCCCTTAGATCGGATAACATTTCCCGGTCTTCGCAGGCATTTAAATATAATGCAGTTTCTGTTAGGTTTTCCTCACAGAACCAAAGTTGTTCAGTAGCGCTGTCCATTGGTTCTGGTTGCTGTGTTGGTGCTTCTACTTGCTGTGTAGTATGTTCTTCCCACTTGATCTTGCTAACCACTTCAGATGCTAAATACCCATCGAATTTACGCGCTACCGCCGCTAAAACTTCAATCCTACTAGGTAAATTTAATTTCTCTTGATCTACCGTGTAAAGCCGTGTTTTGATGCCATTTACCAGTACTTGAGAAGGTTTAGCAAAGTTGACCCCAATACTATCTAACAGTTGACCCAAGAATGAAATATTTTCTCTTTTATCTATTGTCACTTTGGGAATTTTAATATTTAATGCTCTGGCTATTTCTTTATCGCTTCTGACCTTATGCATTAATTCCAGTACTTCTGGTGATTCTTTGTAGTATTCTCCTTTTAAAAATTGCAATACATTTAACTGCTGTAATGCCCATACTTTCAAGTGTGAATCACCTTTGGCTTCTCCTAAAAAGAAGTCTTGCTTAGTACTCAAGTAATACCAATTAACCTCACTTCGTTTTTTAGATATATCGAAGTTGTTTAGCATATAGAATCTTTGCTGCTTACCAATAAAATCTCTATCTTTTACATAACATTTATTAATAAATTCAGGACTCCAAACAGTAGAATTTTCAATTTCTGGTAATCTATCTAGCAATCTAGTTTTTTCGATTCTGCGCTGTGTATCCTTATTAGGGTTGGATTTAGCCGCCGCGTTAGCAAGTTCAAGATTTTCAAACTTAATCGCTTTATAAAGTTCTAAAGAATAGCGATATTGCACTGCTTCTCTGGCTGATTTTTCCTTATCCTTAAACTCTTGATCAATTTCCCATTCCGCAATCTCAACACTATGCCCAGCCTCATCTAAGGCATAAATAAGGCAATCTCTAAGGTGATCCATCTCGTAATTATCGATTGACCCTAATTCAGCACTTAAAGCCCACCAATCATCGTTACTTCTGGCTATAGCATCACCTATTACTTTCATTATTTGGCTTGTATTACCGTCCGCCGCCAGCATAGCTGATTGCATAATCCTAGAATTTAAAGCCTCAGTGTAGGCTTTTACTGAATAGTTTCTAGGATTATTCCTATCCCGAACTTGGCTAAATTCTGGACAGAAGACATAATGAGTTATGCTGTCATCCCTAAGCCTAAACAGCATTTGATGTTGACTGTTAGTACCCTGAACGCCAGCAAAAAATGTAAACTTATCGGTAAAGTAATTTTTGATTGTGACACTTACACCACTTTCAGCAGTGGGTGAGATTATAAAATAGTCAGGTCTACGGGTAGCTATAAATTCATCTGGATTAAGTAAAAATTCTTTAGCCCAAGGTTCCCCGGCTGTCTCCTTATTGAGAACATAGCCGCATTTATCAGCACTTCTAAAAATCTCATCAATAATATTAGTCAACATTCTGGAATCACTCGCAATCCAAGGTATTACATCATCGGATAACATTTTTTTGATTAGTGGCGATTTATCACGTTTTTTTATTTCTCCCTCTCCATTAATACCGACAACAAACTTAAACTTATGAGGTTTAATTTTCGCTTCGTTTTCAATTTTGATAACTTCTTTACCTGATACCTTGGCTATAAAATCAACATAAATATCAGCCAAGTTACCATCAAGTAATATTACTCTGTTGCACTCCTGTAACGCCTTTGAGAGTATAGCAATAGCTTTGCCTTGTTCATCCCCTAAAGTAGCGCCGCCAGTGGCATGAAGTAGTACCGATACTGTTTCATCTAAATAAATATCAGTTCCACTAAAATAACCATCTACATGGTGAATACTATCTAGGCATAGAGCTAAATTAGTGTTTTCATCTGCTACTAAGCTAATACCATCATCGTGCTGCAAATGATAAATACTAACACCTTTCTGGCTTGCTCTACTGCCAGTTTGCAGTAATAAATTATTACGATATCCGATGAGAAATGAGCGATTTTGAGATGATTTAATTAATCTAATCAAAGCTTCTGTTTTCCCCGTACCTAAGCCAGATTTAGCCGCAATTACGGCATTATTATTTGGTAGATTGAGAAATTTAAAATCAGATTGATTTACTACAATATCGGGAGTGTAACGGCGGCGATATAACCAATTAGCTTTATTTGTATGGTTAAAAAATTCTCTTGGCGTGATTAGTTCAAAATCTAGCGTGTTGCTTAGTTCGTCGATATCTGGCTGTTTGCTCTTCTCAAGTTGACCCCACCAAGCAACATCTGTTAAATAACCTTTACTGGTTAGTTCATCAATGATTTTCTTGTAATTATTCAGGATGTGAGAATTGCTTAAGCTTCCGGCATCTGGACATAAAACAACTTTACTAGTCTGCCCTAACGCTTCTACCACTGCATTGATTGAGCCTAGCCAGTTTGCCCCTGCTGCTCCAATAATTTGAATATCCTTACGTCCATGCCTAAACCACAGTTTTAAGGCAGTAATCAGTGATTTCAAACTACCTTCTACCAGCCAAGTTTGTGTTATCTGTTCGGCTTCTGGATGCCTCCAGAGAAATACAGGTAATTCACTGCTTGGTAGGTGTGGCCCATTCCCGCCCTTAGATGCAGATGATAGCCAGAGGTACTTGCCATATTTTGAACGATTATCAGACCCAATCTGAAATCCTGCAATTTCACCTTTGGGGTTTACAGCCGCGATCGCAAGCCCGATGACTCCTGTTAGTTGCCCTCCAGCTACCCCAGCCAAAGACGGGGTAGCATCAACTTTTAACCCTGGCTTCCAACTGGTGATCCAGCTCTGAGAAACTGCAAAATCAATCTCCTCAGAATTTAAGCCGCGTTTCTCAGACAGTTCTGAAATGCGGTGTTTTTGGTTTAATCCCAGTGCGGCGACGACACGGCGGTATTGGCGATCGCGGTCGGGGATGGAAATCAATTTAGCTAACTTCTGTTGCTCATCCCATTGGAGTTTTTCACGCCGCCGTCTTTGCTCATCAGCCCATTCCCGCCGCCGTTCTTCTGTCCACTCTTCAGAATTATCAAGCTTTAAAACTGCCCATAAGCCATCTTGGGTAAAATCGATGACTTTGTAGCCACCCTCAACAATTTCACCCTTACGGCTGCCAATAGCAGCCATACAGAGGATAATTTCTCCTATATCCTGATGTCGGCAATTGCCTTTAGTATCGCCGCAAGATAAACAAGGATTAGCTTTAGAGGTAGGGGTGAGCTTGCTCATACTGCCACCTCGTATTGAAGGTTAGCCAGTATGAAGAAAATTACCAAGTTGTCGTTATAGCCTGCGTTTTCAAGAATTTCAACCGATTCAGTCAATCTTCTATCAGCAATAAGTTCGATAAGTAGGCTAAAAAGTTGACTACGGGGGGGGATTTTGCTAGAATGCTTGTGGTTAAAGGCTTTTTTAGAGCTACTTTTTGAAGAGGATACTTTTTTGGGCATAATTACCTCGTGTAATGTGGTTACAAACTGAGGCAGCCCCTAGTTATGTCAATAGAAAATTGTTAAGCTAAATATTATTTGATTGAAATTTTTGGAAATCTGTTGGATTCAGATTTCTTTGTTGGAATGGCTGGAAACCATTCTTTTTGGGAAGCCACTAGCTAACCATTTGACACAACGAGGACTGCATCCAGCTTTTTTTTGTCAATTAGAGTTTGATAAGACAACAACGTAGCCTTGCCCGGAATCTAGCAAAGTTCTGCTTCTGTCTTGTATCCATAATCGCTCATTTTCAGGAGGGTAAACTAGTGAGTGTGATAACTCTTGAAACTCTTGTTGTACGAGGCTTATAGCCTCTGGGTAATTTTCAAACTCAAAAATAGGTATTTTTCTACTCCCACGTTTTGTGCCCGGAAATCGGGAATACCATTCTTTATTTTCTGCCCATAAAAAACTAATACCTTGAGACTCAAAATTACTTACCCATGCACTACGGCTAGATAAAAATGGTTGCCAAAATTTTTCTTTAAAACTATAAGAACTATTTAGTCCAGACTTCAAAATATCAAAAACGCTTCGAGTGATTGAGCAAAGCCAAGGTTGATTCTTAGGATTGAAAGGATTTTCCCCTTCTCTTAAAGCTTTTAGGTGGCTCTGAAACGCTTGTTTAATTGCTTGTTTGCCGTTATTCGCCCACTGTTTATTTGTGTCTACACCATAAGCGAGTTTTACTTTCCGTGTTTGTTTATTACCTGTAATCAGCGGATATTTATTAGGGTTATAAAACTTTTTTAGATCATTAACTTTACTTTCAAAAATTGCTGCACCCCACAAACCTACTGCTTTGTCTTCATTGTTGTAACCTACTAACCCTCGGCAGACTTCTAATAAAGATAACCACATCTTACCTTCTAGTTCTATAGCCTTTTTTGTTTCTTTCTCCATTCGTGGCAGTTTGTATAGTTTATTCCATTCGTGTTTGTAAATCCAAGAAATTAGCATCATCCAGTAAACATCAAATGCTATCAAAATCCCTTTAGATGGGAAATCTGGAATTTCTTCCAATTGTTTTTCTCTGCAAAATTTGATGTATTTGTAAGTAAGTAAATCTAGCTCAGAATGCAATATCCAAAAAATCCAAGTTTGTGGTGCAAAAGGAAAATCTTGGATTCTGCATGGCATCCAGCAATAAGTTAGTATTCTTCTTACTACTGGTGTCAAATTCTCATCAAAATTGTAATCACTTAATTCTGATAGCAAAATAAATCCTCTTCATGCACAAATTTTTGTTGGGAAGAAAAAAGCAAACCCCGGTATCAATCAGATGCTCTCCTTTGTTCTAAATATTGCTGATGTAACTCCCCGTAGTTTTCTAAATCATCAATTGACTCAGGGGCTTGGTGTAATTGGTTATTAGGATTGCGGAAGCGGTCAAGATAAATCTCTAATGCTTTTTCATCGTTTCTATTATCCAGAATGTATCTGCGTAGCTCAGTCCTGGTCATTTGTATAAAATTAATTTGATTGCTCATACATACCTCCATAGACCATTAGGGTAAATTTCAATCTCTGTCTCTTCTCCAGCTAAAATCACTACATTTTTAGTGCGTTTATCTATTGTGACTAAATATATTGGCAAGTAAACAGAAGTGTTGCTATAGCATAAGATAAAACACGTTTTGAGTTGCTGGTTTGTTGGCATAAAAGTATTTACTTACCAGCCTCAATCATCTTGGCGATCGCCTCTTTATCAAAGCAGTCTAGGTAGCTTACCAGTTCTCGAAATTGCTGGTATTTCTCCTCAGCATAGCTATCTTGTGTAAAGCCCAGAACTTCACAGAATTTCAAATAGTCAGCCCGCCAATTAAAGTTATTTAGTGCAGTAGTAAAGCTTTCTGCTATCTCTAGCGCTTCTGAGGATGCCTCTGGCTTTTCTGCGTCATGGGTTGCTAATGTTTCGTTCATGCGCCCCCTTACCTTTGTCAGCTAAGGAATTTTTTTGTAGTAGATTGCGTGCTTCTAAAGCTTCTTCAATCAAAATTGCTGCTGTTTGACTTTGAGAGCGTCGTTCTGTCCCTGCTAGGTTTTTGACAAGTTCGTAGACCTCATCAGTTAGCACTACATTCACTCTTCCACTCATTGTGTTATCCGTGTTCATCACTCTACCTCATGATACGTCTTGTAATTTAGAAATGGAATAACACATATTGCACAATCTGTGTCACTAGATGTATGATGACACAAGAAGCGATCGATCAACAACAAGCCACTAATTAGCGTCCTACGAGTACCCCAGCGACTTACACAGTAAGGGGTTTAGTGTTTAGGTGCTACATCCTGATATGTACTTATTCTGATTGCTAGCTAGTTAATATCTGATTCACATTGATTACTGTAGTAAACCCATGAAACCTAGACGGAGTAAACATTCTACAGATTTAGACTCATTTCTTGATTTCCCATCTACCAAGACATATTTAGCTGAGGTATTGGGTGTTAGCCGCTCGACTTTGGTCACTTGGGAGAATTTAGCCTTCTGGAGAATCCCCAGTTTCAGAGATGCCTACCCCAAAAACCACGATGGTAGTTATGACCGTGAATCACCTTTATCACCCTACCAAGCATGGGTTTTGGGCAGAATAGGGCGGTTAATGGCTCAACTACGACGGTCTGAACGGGTCAAAGGCTACATCGCCAAAAATCCCAACGATTTCTCTAGATACCGCTATCAGCAAGCATTCGGGCAAATCCAAAAAATCCAAAAGGGAGCGTAAATCATGGCAACACGAAGAAAGGTTACAGCAACAGCAGACACAGTAAGTATTCAAGATGCCTGTTTAAGGTATATGACCACAGAACAAGGGCTGAGACTGGCTTTAAGCCATGTTCGCCCTGATGATTTTGACACTGTAAAGGCAGTTTCAGAAGCAGATTTAGAAGCGATCGCCTCCCACTTCCAGCCAAAATTACCAACTGTGGCTAGCAACACCCTAGAGTTACCCGAAACTTCTCCACAGCAAACATCGGAACCAGCCTCAGAACAGTCACAGAATACCCTTTCCTTGCCCCAGCAACAGCAACATCTAACATCTGCTACCCAATCCCCAAGCAATCATGCCCAACTCACGCTAATTGACCAGCTAGCGAGACAGGCATCTGAAGAGATAGCAGCAGTAGACGCTATAGCCCAAGTCAAAAACCAACTTATCCTCAATAACCTGGCTGTGAGAGATGCCGAACTAGCAGAGGGTATCAATCAGCACTGGCAACACCAAAAGCAAGGATACTTGGGAGCGATTAGAGATTTGGCCAGTTTGGCTAAAGAACCAGTGGCAATTACCCCAGATGAAACCGACCTGACCCAAGAAATTGAAGGCATCATCACTGAATTGGGAAAAAAGCTAATCGTGTGAGAGTGATCAACATCCTGTTATCTCCCCTCGACTTTGTTAACTGGTTATTAGAAAGAGTACTAACGCCATGACTTTTACAATTTCCGGCACTCAACCAGAAGTAGATATGAGCGCTAATTCCCTACCAGAGCTAGTTTCTCAAGCTCAGGAATTACTTGGGCAAATTCGCCAACATCCACAGTTTAAAGGCTTGCGCTTCGATTGTGATGTCGCTTTTGGTGACGTTAAGCAATATTTCAACTACTTGGAATGGGCTGCTAATGCTGACTTAGAGGTAGCTAAGTTTGAAGGTTTTACAGAATGATTTTTGCTCTCAATTTAAAAGCGATCGCCCACCGTCCAAAGTAGCGATCGCCCAGTCATCACCCTTTATCAAGATTGACAACTAATGAAATTTTACTCTTTCCTAACAGTCTTGTCCTACATGGTTTTACTTGTCGCGCCTACCCCTGCCAGTTTCCCCAGTAATCCATCTCAAACAGTAGCGGCAACGGAACACGGGAAACCACTACCAAAGCCTTACAAAGGGCAAGGTAAACGCGAATTAAAGGGGTAATAAGAAAGGGGGGATGCTGTCATTCCCCGCTAACATTTGTAAAGCTTTATGGACGAATTAAATAGCCAAATTCAGGACGCAAAGACGGACGAAACAGAGCTAAAACAAGTCCTCAAAAAATATGACTTAGATGAGGAATTAGCACTTGAATTTAGTGAAATCGACAAAGCATTTAGGCAATTAGAAATTAAATACCAATCCCTACTCAATACCAGAAAATTTTTCAACAATGGCAAGAATTGACACTACAAAAGCAGCCGCAAAAGCTGTAGCTGAGAAATTAGCAGGGCGTAACCAAAACTTGACATCTAGCACTAATTCCACATCTGCTACCCCTACAACTGTTCCCATAGATAGCCGTATCCCTGGATTGTTGACTGTCACGCCGGATTTAATACCGGGAATGATGCCACCATTCCAGCCCAATCAATACCATGTTTCAGACCCTTTAAATCCTCCCGAAACTCTCCCACAAGCAACTCAAAGCCAGTTTGATAAAGGGATGAAAATTTATGAAGGCTCTACACGAGCGCTTAAATTGACGGGGGCAGCGCTCGACCTGACACGCGAGAAATTTACTGTTATTGGTAAGCACTCAAAAGCTTTTGGTGCTGGCATTCAAGCAGCTACCGAGATTGAAAAAGTCAAAGGTAACTACCTTGACTATTTGAATCAAAAAGAGGTGACTACCCAAAAATCAGTTGCTTTAGATGTCAGTCAAGTAAAGACGATCGCTGATACGAATATCTCGGTTTATAGCAAAGATGAACTAAACCAAAAGCTGTTACAAGCACAAATAAAAGCTGAGGAATTAAGGTTAAAAACTGTTGAGTCACAGGGAAATCTAGCAAGCTTTAAAGCCCAGTTAGGTGATTACCTAGAGGTGAAATCATGAGATTATCTCACAGCTTAGGGTTAAGTGCTTTTAGTCTGTGTGCTGGCTTGGCAGTAGCTTCTGGAGGGTTCACCAATGATACAGCCAAAATAATCTCTATGCTTGGTGTGGGAGCATTGCCAGCGAGTTTTATTACTTACTTTATCACTGATACTAAATCACAGAGATTGCTAAACGATGCCGAAAGCAAGAATAAAAAAGCAGGTGAAACACTGCATAAAATTATCAGAGAATTCGACACTTGCAAGTCAAAGTTAGCCAACGTTAGCAGCCAGCTAGAATCTTTGAAAGATGAACTCAAAGAAGCGAGAAATACCATCAACTCGTTAGGTCATAACAAACTAGAAAGCACAGCAATAATCGCCCAACTGCAAGCTAAGTTAAGTGAATTATCTACCCAATCTCAAAAAGATGCCCAACGCATTGAATATCTGGAAAGTGAGACTGAGCAATGGGAATTTAACTTTAAATCTCAGGTAGAAACTGAGGCTAATCAACGCTTTCAACTTGCTAAGTCTCAGGAGTTAGAGAAAATTTACTTAGAGCATGACTTGATAACCTCTGAAGCTATGCAGCTATTCAGAAGGTTGCAAAACTGGGGTGAGAAGGTAGCGCATGGTCATCAAAGTAAAGCCGAGATTATCAAAAGTTTGGCAAGTAGCTACAACGAAAATTTAGATGAGGTTGGGGAAGCGATCGCCAATGAGCGCCAAAACTATATAGAGCAAATCGAGCTACTAAACGAGCGCGTAGGTCAGCTACAGCAACAATTGGCAGGTGATTTAGTTGAACCTGTTTATGGTGATTTTGGCTTTGATATCAACGGGAAAATCGCCAACGAAATAGCGCGTACTTTGTTTACTGATATCAGGTTGGCTTTGAGCGTTAAGGGCTTTCAGGTGAAGCCTGACGGCGTTGTAGATGTTGGTTATGGGTATTCCCGGTCTGTACATCCCAAAGCCATTGTGGAGGCTATTAGCAAGCACTCTGAAACGCTGGTTAAAAAGTTAGGGCTATTCAAAATAACAAGCGTTCGCAAGCTGGAAATAACCGATTGTGTTGTGGTCAGCTACCGGATGGAGCCAGCTATCAAAGCAGATGAAATTAAGTTGATGGTTGGGACTGCTGACGAATTTATTAACTATGTAGTCAGTCATCCTATCCGCTATCGGCTGATAGCAGATCCCGGTGTGGGCAAAACGCCTACAACAGCCGTGATGATCAGCGAGATATTAAAAGCTGGATGCACTCGCGGTAATACTGGCAAGGGTGAAAGAGTTAAAAATACTCTGGTTACAGTCAGCTATCCGGGTGCTGTTGGCTCGTTAAAAGATAGCAACTATCCTTTAGAGCCTTTCCTAAAGTATGGCGACACAACAGCCGCGATTAAGTCCTTTGACGATTGTCTAGACGACGGGAATTTTAGAGTTAAAAATCCCACATTCGCTGCTAACTTCTTTCAAATTTGGGCATGGGATGAATTAGATAATACTCTAAATTCTTGCTCTGAACCTTACGCAGCAGGTGAAAACCTCAAGAAGATTCTCAAACAATTTGGTCATAATAACATCGGCTGGATTGTGTCGGGTCAATCAGTGATGACCAAACAAATCCCAGGTTTTACCAATGATGATCGGTCACTCTTTACCGAAATAATCATTGGCATTCCCAAAATCAGACATTACCTGAATACCTACGGCAAGGGTAAAAACAGCGAGTCTAACTTGGCTAAATTGATTCGGAACTTAGATGCTATCGAAGAATATATAGACTATAAAAACGACTTAGTTACCGACGATGCCAGATTATTGAGAGTAGCCTTAGTAGTCGATTCTCGTTCGCCCAAGCTTTACTTTTTACCTAACCTCGATAAAGTCAGTTTCAACTATCAAGAAATAGAGAATACAAAGCGACTGGCAAGGGTTGCCAAGTTCCCTGGCACAATTGGCAACGGGCTAGAGACTGAAAGCTCAAAGCCTCATACAGCAAGTAATGGTCAAATGGTAAGCTTGCCACCAATTTCGACTATAGGGGGTAGTCACCAATCTGGCACAAGTCCCCACTGTCCCCACTGTGGAAGCGCAAATTTAAAGCTACAAAATGACGATAGATATCGCTGTTTAGACTGCAAAAAGCGCACAGTTAGCAATAAGATAATTTGGAAATAAATATATGAACTTAGATGATATTGCGACAATTGTCTATCAACCAAAAAATGACCATGAGCCAGGATTTATATATTTAATGGAAGCAGAGGGTTATCACGGGCTAATTCCTGGTTGTTACCTCCGTCGTTGCAAAATTGGGTTATCTCGTAATCCCGAAGCTCGACTTGATAACTTTCATAGGAATCAACCACCTTGCAACGTGAAGATTCTCAAAACTATTTATGTAGAGGATATGGCAGATGTAGAAGGGGAATTACATCAACAATTTAGCCAATACAATGTTGAGTTAATCAAAAGCCAAGAATGGTTTGATTTTAATCCAGTGCAATTTCTGATGGTTAACTGGGAATTTGAAAAGCGATCGCTACACGTCTTTAGTATTAGTGACTTGCCAATTAAGCTAATCATTTTCAGCATGATCGGGGTTTTGTCCCTTGGGGCGATCGCTGGAACTAAGTTAGGTTTTTCTCATAAGCCAGACAGCCAACTTAATCAAGCAAGATGCAAAACATAAAACCAAAATTTAAGGGGAGCTTTGGAATCTCCCCATTAACAAGTAATAAATATGCAACTAGGTGATTAAATCTTAGTGATGAAGACGAGCTTGGCGCTCACGTAATTCACGAGCTTTTTGTTCACGAGCTTGGCGTTCACGTAATTCACGAGCTTTTTGTTCACGAACTTGGCGTTCATGCAATTCACGAGCTTTTTGTTCACGAACTTGCTGTTCATGCAATTGACGCTCACGAATTAGTTTAGCGTTATTTAAAGCAATAGTATTACTATTTAAATGATCATGGTTAAAATTCACAACACTGGCATTAGCATTTTGGGAAAGAGCAGCAATTGAAACAGATGCTAATAAGCCACCAAGAAGAATAGATTTTAAGCGGTTCAT
>NZ_CP040279.1 GCF_013393905.1 Nostoc sp. C052 | reverse complement strand
AAATTTTAGATACTATCGTAGATTAATTTAATCATCATCATTTTTGAGGCGATTTCCAGTTTTTGACTACAAGAGCGTAGCTTGCCGCCGTAGGTATCGCTTTTTATTTAGTTATGACTAAAACCATTTTTTTTTATTGTTTCTCATATATTTTTTACTAGCTAGATTGAAGGAACCTAGTGATGAATCAAAAAAAGGCTATCTTCTTTTTACTCTTAGTTGCCATAATTGCGGCTCTGGTTACTATCCATCCAGAATTAGGCATGTCTGAGTCCCCTTCGCTATTACATGAAGCAGAGCGTGAACTTTCTTTAATGAAAACTTCAGTCTATCAGCATTCTACCGATGTCGATGAAGTAGTCGGACGTTTCAACTATGATTGCTCAGGCTTTGTAGATTATGCCTTGCAGAAAATCTCTCCCCAAGCTTACGCTGAAGTACCCGTTTCTAAATCCAAGCGTCCTCTTGCTCAAGATTTTTACAAATTGTTCTCTGACCCAACTCTAAAACCGTCCCATTGGGTTGAAATCTCGAAAGTCAGTCGCCTGCGTGCAGGAGATATTGTGGTTTGGCTACGTCCTCCTGAGAGTGATAGCCATAACACAGGTCATGTCATGGTGATCGGAGGTAAACCAACTGCCACAAGTCAGGTAAATGAAAGGCTGATTCCTGTGATCGATTCAACTTCATCTCCCCACGCTCAAGACAGTCGTCATCACAAGCAAACGGGATTAGGCACAGGAGTGATCGGAGTGATTGTGGAGAGTACTGACAAGGCGCTCGCATTTCGCTGGCGAGGTGGGGAATCTAAACAGGAAAAAGAAACCGCGATCGCGTTTGGCAGGCTGCGCTAATCATCAAATGGCTTGGCGATCGCTCTTACCTCATCGCTCAAGTTTCCTCTCTACGAGACGCTGAACGCGAACGCTTGTAAATAGACATCGCTTTTCATCTATCATCAGTTCATTGCTATCAAATTTGATATCAGATGACTGACCACAAAACCGCACCAAGCGAAATGATTCGCGTCCCTACTGCCTTAATTCCAGCAGTCAAAGAACTATCCAAACTGCACAGAGAGGGACATACAATTGCCTTGCTGCAAGGCTTAGAGGAATTGCTCTCTGAGTTTGATAGCAATATTGATATCAATAACTCAGGCAAACTAGAAGAGAAGTTAGACAATCTAGAATCCCATTTGGGCAACAAACTAGAAACAATTACCAAGAAGTTAGAGCAGATGGAGAGGGCGATGGCTTCTGGTAGATACAGCAACACCAGACCTCGAAGACAAGCGCACCCGTACCAACAGCCCCAAGTTGAACTCCTTGCATTACCTCCTGAAAACCTAGCACCGCGACTAGGTTTAACTCCTTCAAGCCTCACAACCGAAAAAGAAAAACTTAGCCCCAAAGAATTTATCAGTTGGACTCGTAACCGCGACCCAAGGGGCCTAGGATGGGAATTTTCTCAAAAAGACGGTCTTTATCACCCAGTCAAATAAGTATTAAGATGTGTGCAATAAAGCAAAAATTTTGGCAATATTTTTGGCGTTGCGCCTTAGTAATCGTTCTAGTGTTAACTTTTGGTGGATGGAGTGTGGAATCAGCCCAGGCGCTGCTGCGGCAACATCACGATTCCCCCGGCGTTTTGCGCTACCACTCGCAGATATCTATCAAAGATAACAAAGGATACGCTTGGCAAGTGCTGCTGTTCAAACAAAATTACAACAGTCCAGTCAAAGACTTAAGGTTACGCTTGGTTGGGTTTCCTGGTGTCGCGGAAATTGCCCACCCCCAAGCCTTAGAAATCAAGACAACTGAAGGAAAATTGCTTTTGGCATCAGATGTCTACGCTTTAACTGCACCCGCCCCAAATGTAGGCGAATACAACTTAACTGATGTTTTACCAAAATTGCCTACAACCGATGCGCTCAAACTTCATGTGCCAGCGTATAGCGAACAGCCATTGGTTCTTAATATACCCAACACTGTAGTAACTGAGTGGCAATGGCTAGTGACAGAGATTGATTAACCCTTGTAACATCTTAAACTCAAAAAAACCAAAAACCAGAGCATTAATTGACCACAAATACTGGAGCAAGCAGTTAAGCACATCCACTTAAAGAATAGAATAATATAAAAGCTTCCTGAAACAGCACTTCCAGGAAGCTATATTTTTATGGTCGCGTAACCCTAAAGACCAGATGGATGTTACTAATATTGAGATTGGCTCTGTAGAAATTCTGCCTGCTACTCCCCAACCAAGTGTAATTAAAAACACTAATGCTCAAGTAACTCCAGAATTGGTAGAGGAGGTAATTCGGCAATATTATTACCGCACGCCTGCGGTGGGTAATGATTCTGAGTTAATTTTGGCTTGGGCTGGAAGCCAAAACCGCGAACAAACTAAACGAAAATACTACCGATTTGGTCAAAAATTGCTTGATTGGGTACGTCATGAAGGTATACCTGATTTAAGATTGCTACAGCAGCCAAAATTACTCGAATTTATTGCTAGTTGGGGTGAGATTTCCCCTTATACTAAAAGTAACCGAGTGCTGATATTGCGATCGCTGTGGAGCTATGGGAGCGGGGAGAGTATTGGCTATTTTTTGCGGAATATTGCAAGTAGTATAAATTACGACAATTTCAGTAATTTACCGAAGGCAGAGCGATATCTAGAAGATTTCGAGATGAAGAAGCTAGCTGATGCAGCCAAGCAGTTGGGGGGTAAGTATTGGCTAGTTTTTAGTTTGATTTTTTACAGTGGGATGCGGGTTGGTGAAGTGGGTCGCGTGACGGTTCCGGGTGATGAACCGGGCCAACCCAAGGAAGATTATCCGGGGTTATATTGGCATAATTTCCAGTGGTATCCCGACCCGACACCAGAGGATAGAAACCGGGGATACTATACGATTAAGTTCCGAGGCAAAGGTGGCAAGTACCGCGAGATTGGCTTAGACCATCAGACTTCGCTCGTTTTCAAAAAGTACCGGGGGATGGCTAGTGATAAGATGCCCGTGTTTGCCAATATCTCACCTGACCCAGCAAAAAAGGGGTTGCCGTTGAGCGATCGGGCAATTAAAAGGTTAATTCAAGATATCTCCGAGGTGGCGAAGGTGAAGTTTTCATGTCACTGGTTGCGGCATTCTCACGCGACAAGAGCAGTCGAGCATAAAAATGTTTTTGAGGTGCAAAACCAGTTGGGGCACAGTAAAACCGATACAACCAAGGCTTATGTCCGCACAAAAAAAGACGCAGGCACGGGTACAGTGTTGCCGAGGTTTTAATTGGTTGATGTTTATTTTGACAATTTGCATTTATGTACTGTCCTATGGGCTTAGATTGTCGTCAAATGACAGGTGTTGACTATAAATGCCCGAATATCTCAGCTTGCCAAGAGCATTCCCGCAAACCCTCAATGGTAAGGTTTGTATTTTATTTACTCAACCAACAAATGTGTCAATTAGAAGACATATTTGTTGATGAAAAAACACTGGCTGAGTTATTGCATTCATCAGATCAGGACTTGGAATCTTTGTTAGCCAATTTGGATCATCTTGTCGTTACTCAACACACACCCTACTAACACTCCTTTTAGGGCGATGGCATAAAGCACCCGCTTTATAGCGATTGATCGCATTTACGGTAAACTACGCTGTTGGTTTGAATTTTCTCAAGCAAGGCAAGTAATTTTTCTTTGACTGCTAAAGGCATCTCAGTTTTATACCTAATATTACTTTTGTCTTTTTTGAAAAAATGCTACTTTCTCATGTTGTAGTCATCAATAAGGATTTTGACTGATGTCCGACTCAATCGACTGTCAACCATTGCCATTTAAAACTATTTGCAATGACTGTGCTTTTCATATCAACGTAGAAGAAGCCATACAATGCATTCACCCTGACGAGTTTGGGGTTAATTGTTCAACCGCCATTTTCTGTAATTCATTCCAAAGTGCAATTGTAATTGATAGTCCTTGTGTGTCCTTCGATAAGGATGAAGAATAGGCTTTTGCGCTGCTATTCGCATTACAATTGGTCAAGCCTTAGTTGAATTACACTGATGACGTTTACCCATTCTCTGTACCCAGACAATTGGTCAGAACTTGCCACTTCAGTTAAGCAACAAGCCCAGTGGCGTTGTCAAAAGTGCGGGTTACAGTGCATCCCCCCAGGAGAAAACACAGCAAAACTTACACGCTCAAAACGTAGAGTGTACACGCTACAGGTACACCATTGGGACAGAAATCCAGCAAATAATCACAGAGGCAACCTTATAGCTCTTTGCAGTGCTTGTCACCTTTTATACCATAGAGGTGGTAAGTCTAATGTTTCACCGGGGCAGTTATCGTTGTGGTAAATGCGATACCTGCTTTAACTCTTCGGGTAACAGACTCAAACTCAAAAGCCTAGTCAGTAGCGATGGTATGTCAGATAAAGAGTATCCATACTCGGCAATTTTTATCCTGGGGAATAAGGTTTTAGAAGGTTGTGCTGAGAAAAAATGATGCCCCATCTGCAAATTTAGCCTTTACCGCCAAGGCATTCACGCAGCGTTCGCCCGTCCCCAGAATTGTGCAGTAGACAAACGCATACTACAACTGTATTATTGATATAAGTTTCAATTACAAATACTACAAGCCTTCAATGATCAGCAGATTCTCTTCAACCATTAGTAGCACGGTGCATTGCCGACCCAACAAGGGTTTAGGCAGAGTATTCGCGCTGTTTGCGTTTGAGGAAATATATCTGTTTGCCGCCGATAAATCTGCAAGTGTTGGCATTTTTGGAGCAATTGCCGGATGGCTGAATCTAGATCAACTTATCCAAAGCGGGAGGTGCAAGTGTTTTATAGCACCAACATAGGGCAAAAAGTATCAACTACCTGACCCCCGCTCCTGTTCACCAGAGGCGGGGGTTATTTTTTGAGGAGTGAATCAGTGATGCAAGCTCAACCACACATATTACAAAATTCGGTGGTGGTCTTCTCTAAGAACTACCTACCACTGGCACGTATCAACATTAAACGAGCAATCGTGCTGTTAGTCACAGGTCAGGCAGAATCGTTGGATTTTGGCAGTACAAAGCAGTGGGAAGTACGCTCACCCAGTGTTGTACTACAAGTTCCCGAACATATTCGCTTGACTATGGGTAATCCCGAACGCCACTGGAAAGTACCACCTGTAAATCGGCGTGAAGTACTCAAGCGAGACAACCACACTTGCCAATACTGCGGCAGCAGCAAGTGTCTGACGCTCGACCATGTGATTCCCCGCTCAAAAGGTGGGCAGCATACCTGGGACAACGTTGTAACTGCGTGTGAGAAGTGTAATTCAATCAAGAGCGATCGCTTACCTCATGAAGCTGGAATGGTTCTCAAAAGTAAGCCTAAAGCCCCAATTCACCCAGCAGTTGCATTTGCCGAACAGTTTTGGAGCACACAACGCCTGAGTGAATCTGAGTAATTTACTTCAAACCCAATCAGAGAGGGCAATACCGCGATTACATCACAATGTCCTCTCACTTCTTCTCAAAATTTTGTAGTATGCCCTTGACACTTTGTAATACATTCTGTAGTATGAATGTAGTGAAGCACTACAGCCTCTCAAAAAGGCATAGCGCAAACACTTCTGAACCATGAAAACTAAATAATTGCCATCCAACGTGGGGGTGTAGCTTAGTCCGGTTTAAAGCAGTCGCCTGTCGAGCGAAAGACCGTGGGTTCAAATCCCATCATCCCCGTGTAGCCTTGTGGACGAATAGATAAGTCGTTCTGATTCTCAGTCAGAGAGAAGCGGGTGCAACTCCCGTCAAGGCTTCCAAATGAGGATGTAGCTCAGTCGGAAAGAGCGCTTGTTTCCGAAGCAAGTGGTCACAGGTTCGATTCCTGTCGTCCTCGTAGTATGTCCAGGTCGCCTAACGGTAGGGTATTGGTCTGCAAAACCGACTGTGCGAGTTCAATTCTCGCCCTGGACTCCAAACGTTGCAGTGTAGCTTAACGGCAAAGCCCCAAGCTCATAACTTGGTATATGCGAGTTCGACTCTCGCCACTGCTACCAAATGCACAGATGGTGTAATGGCAACACCACAGTCTCCAAAACTGTTGTTCTGGGTTCAAGTCCTAGTCTGTGCGTTGCCGTGTCCTGACCGAAAAAGCTTACATACTCGCCTAATGGTAAGGCAACTGTCTCTAAAACAGTCTATGCAGGTTCAATTCCTGTGTGTGAATCAACAGCTTTTTCAACTTACATGGCATACATGGTGCAGAAGCGAAGTGGCCGAGCGGCACGTCTTTCAAGCGTGTAATTAGCGGGTTCAAGTCCCGTCTGCACTACCAAATTCATGGGTCGGCTCGCCTACTGGTGTGGGCAACGGTCTGTAAAACCGCCGCGTTTGCGTTGCTGGTTCAATTCCAGCCCGTCCCATTCTGGAGAGATTGCTATCGGCAGGGCAAGCTGTTTGCTAAACAGTTGTGAGATTCATCATCTCACTGTGGGTTCAACTCCCTCTCTCTCCGCCTTATGAGAACGTGGTGTAACTGGATAACACATCAGTCTACGAAACTGAAAAGTGAAGGTTCAAGTCCTTCCGTTCTCGCCTTACCCCCTGGTAGCTCAGTTGGTAGTAGCGCCTGTCTGAAGAACAGGAGGTCATCCGTTCAATCCGGATCTGGGGGACTGGCACATTGCCCCATAGCTCAATGGCAGAGCGACGCGCTGTTAACGCGGGGGTTGTAGGTTCAAATCCTACTGGGGCAGCCATTTATTGGGAAGTAGGCAAACAGGCAAAGCCGTCGCACTTTGAATGCGAAGTTTGAGGGTTCGATTCCTTCCTTCCCAGCTTATATATACTCCTGTAGCCCAATTGGAAGAGGTGGCTGTCTCAAAAACAGTCTATGTACGGGTTCAACTCCCGTCAGGAGTACCAACGGGATGTGGCGCAACTTGGTAGCGCGGCAGCTTTGGGAGCTGAAGGTTGTAGGTTCAAATCCTACCATCCCGACCATTTGCCCTTGTGACGAAACTGGCAAACGTGCTGGTCTTAGAAACCAGATTTTGTGGGTTCGACTCCCACCAAGGGTACTAAATTGGGTCGTTGGCAGAGCGGGTATGCAGCCGCCTTTTAAGCGGATTCATCCAGGTTCAACCCCTGGGCGACCCACCAACTCTTGGGCGTTTGGCAGAACGGTTATGCTCCTGACTCTTAATCAGGCTGACACAGGTTCGACCCCTGTAGCGCCCACCAAAACTTACCCCTGTAACCCAAGTGGAAGAGGTGCCAAACTTAAAATTTGGAAGTTGCTGGTTCAAATCCAGTCAGGGGTATCGCGGAGATAGAGCTATGGTGCGCTCTGGGGTCTCATAAGCCTTCACATACCGGGTTCAAATCCCGGCTCCGCTACCAAATGCTGGTGTAGCTCAACATGGCAGAGCAACTGTCTTGTAAACAGTAGGTTGTAGGTTCAACTCCTATCATCAGCTTCAATGCGATTGTGGTGTAATGGCAGCATCAGAGTCTTCCAAACTCACGGTACGAGTTCGAGTCTCGTCAATCGCTCTTTTAGCCCTGTAACTCAGTTGGGAGAGTGCCTCTCTTACAAAGAGGAAGTCGTAGGTTCAATCCCTGCCAGGGCTACCAATTTATGGGAGTGTTGCCTAATGGATAAGGCATCGATCTTCTAAATCGAGCAATGTAGGTTCGACCCCTACCACTCCTGCTCATGGGTTCGTAGCTCTAATTGGGAGAGCGCCTGTTTTGCACACAGGAGGGTGTGAGTTCAAGCCTCACCGAATCCACTCTTGGTGTCTGAAGCCAAAGCGGTCACGGCGCTGGTTTGTGGAACCAGTCATAACGGGTTCAAGTCCCGCCAGACACCCCTTATATGGAAGATGCTGCTCAAGGGAGGGCAACTAGTCTTGAAAACTAGAGCAGGGTAATACCTGGGGGTTCAATTCCTCCATCTTCCGCCTTCCACCTGAAGCCGAAAAGTGAGGCGCTGTGCTGATAACACAGATATAGGAGGGGCAGTACCTCCCAGATGGATTTTTCAATAAGGATTTTGAGAAGCAGTGCAAGCCATACATAGACGCGCAGTGGCTTGCTTGCCAACAAGCATCGCCACATTCAGCTTTTACTGGACTGCGTAGTTTACCGCCGTAGGCATCGCCTTGAAGTCAGATAGTCAAAAACTCAAATATCTAAAAATTTAACTTTTCAAGTTTTTGAATATCTGAAATTTCAGGTACGCAAATTTAGCCATTGCTCTAGCAAATCTTGAACAAGTTCGCTAAACTCCCGCTTTTCGCCATTCTGACTGGACTTTAACAGTTCAATTTTGACTGCTGTGTGAGTATTTCTTTTAATGTAAGCAGTTACCTGCTCATAGTCAGGGTCAGAGCGTTTGGCTTTGGGTCGTCCCCGTTTTGGCGGTTCGGTTTGCAATTGGGCAACTGACTTGAGTTCTACCTTTTCAGGTTGTTGAACTTCTGGCAATTGAATTTCTGTTTCCTGGCTTTGATTTTCTGGCTCCGGTTCAGGTTCACGACCCTTTGCTGCATCCAAAATACCTTTGAATTTGCTCACTTCATCACCTCCTGACCGATGCTTTGATAATCTCGCCAAGCAATTTTGGCGCGTGGGTCAGAAATTTTGTTAACTGGTACACCAGCTAACGCAGCTTTTTGAAAGGCAACTGCATCACGGACACTACCCTTAAATAGAGGTAATCCAGCCTCAGTTAACATTGCCCTTGCTTCTTCTCCATCTCGCCGGGGTTTAGGTGGAACGCGAGTAATAAGGATGCGAAATTTATCAGCACCTAACGAATTGAGAGTAGTAACAGTCTGCATCAGGGCATCAAGTGATAAAGCATCCGGGGTAGTGGGAAGCACAAGTAAATCACATCCTTCCACAAGTGCTTCTAAATCTTCCTGTTCCGGTCTTGCTTGGGTGTCAATGATAATGTGCTGGTAATTCTTCGCATACTTTGCAGCTTGCCGCTCATCAATCACTTTGAAGGGCAGAGCGCCACGTTTTGACCAACCGCTAGCAGAACGGTTTGGGTCGCCGTCAATAAGAAGTGTCTCGCCAAAGGCTTGTAAGTAAGTAGCTAAATGAACTGCTGTTGTGGTTTTCCCCACCCCTCCCTTGAAGGATGCAACTGTGATAATCATGGTGATATCTCAAATATTGAGTTTTTCAAATGCTGAAAACTTGAATTGTTAAATCTCTAAGTTTTTGCGTACTCAAAAACTTAACCATCTGCGAATGTTATTACTGTACCAGCTATGCTCAGGCTTTTAAATACTTACATTTTAAACTTTTGAATATTTGAGTACGCAAAAATCCAAAAACCTGTAAACAGTGCATTATTCTGATTCAATTTTAATTGGCTAGCAATAGTTGATTTAAAGGTATTGAGCATTCTTGCTTGTCGCCCCAGCATTTCCGAGCGATCGCTATTCCCCCTCTAACAGCTTTCAAAACATAGCTTCGGAAGTGGGAACCAAAACCCGTTTCCTTAATTTCAGCTTGTGTAGCGATCGCCTGCTGTGCCAATTCCTCTAAAGACAATTGCTGCTGATATTCATGATGAAGTTGCCACAGATGCGATCGCTGGTTTTCTGAGAGTAGGGGCCAAACTTCATTAATTTCGGCTTGGCTCACCGCAACTTCTCCCCAGTTAGAAATTTTTAGTAGTTTTTCAATTACCGCTTCTGTGGATTCCTGATGATTTTCAACTGGTAACTCAACCGAGATGCTTGCTCTGGGCGTAGCCATCGCCTGATTTCCTGAGTTATGAGTGATGACTATTGACTCAACTTCTTCTGTTAGGGTCTGTGTTTTTTGCTCTGCGTACTGTTCTTGTAATGTGGTCAGCGTATTAATTTCGGTTTCTGCAAGTGCTGACAATTGGCAATTGGGAATTGTTGCTTGTACTTGTGCCTCTAGTTTTGCTTTGGCGGCTTTTTCTCTGGCTAGGATATCGCGCTCTACCCATGCCGTGAAAACTTCTTCTCGGCGATCGCTAACGGGAACAGCGCGACCATCGACAAAAACCAGATTCCCCTCATCATCTTTTTGGAAGTCTGGCGCGGCGACACCGTAAATCCAGACTTGGTTGCCTCGTGTTCCCTCTCGCCGCAATCGGGGGAATTTATACCCAGTAAGAGACGCTAGTTTTTGACAGACTTGCATGGGAGTATTTAGCTTTGCAAACATATTACTCTTAGCGCCAAGAATTAAGCTCAAATCGGACTGATGAGTTTTTGCTTTCTCAAATACTGCTTGTGCTAATGGGTGATTGTTGCTCAATCCGTCCGTTTCTCGAAGCTCTTTGTACCCAATCCAGTCTAAAGCATCAATTTTTTTGCCAATAAAGCTTTTATTAGTATCGGGAATGAAATAATCTCCACCGCCATTTTTTAAAGCGGTAGACATGACGTTTATTTCTCTATCCGGTAGAAATTCCCTACCCACGCCAAGGTAGTAATCTAGTCGAATTATAGAATACCAGTTTTTATCATCTTTCTCTACTAATTCGGGAGTAACGGTCACGTTATAACGCCTTTCAATCTCACCTTTTCTGTGTTTTAACTGTTCGGACTCAGTTTTGCAATTCTGTTTATCTAGTTTCAAAAACTGTTCATCTGTAATGCTTTCAGATGTGGTGACGTTTTCACAGTGTCCCGCATATTCTGATTTGCAGTTTTTGTAAATTTCTTGCTTAGTAGTCTCTACTTCTGCGGGTTCGGGTAACTCATCTGCGCCCACTTCACAGATGATATGTCCCTCAGATTTCAAATCACTAATAATTTGCGATTCATAGCTATTCATCCCATCATTGATGATTGCCCCTAACTTCGCCCAAGTATTAATGCAAATGCTCTCAAAATTGCCTTCTATCGATTCCTCAAATCCCAAATCAACGAGCTTTTTAATATTGGCTTTATTCTTGATGTACTCACCTGCTAGTAATGCCTTGACACTATTGGAGCCATTGCCTACCCTATTGATGCCTACTGGATTAAGCCAGATGTAACGAGGGACTGGAGGGCGGTAACGTGATAAATGCTGTCTGACACCATCGGTAGTTTGTACGCCTTGAAAAATCCCAAAAACATAATCAAAATGCTTTTCTTCAATTGATACCCCAGTCTCAATGGTCGAGGTAGTTAGAACGAGGTCATAGTTTTTAATTACCTCATTCAAATCATCTGTACAGCCAAAAGCCGGATGACCAAGAGTAGTTGTACTTTTAGAATCAATTCGTAAAATTCTCAGGTGTGGCAGCAGTTTTTTATAGTACGCCTCCAAATTGCGAGAACCCCATTTAGAACTAGCCCGTTGTCCAGACAAAGCAACAAAACACTTATCCCCATTCTCTAGTTTTTGGGTAAGGATTTTTACTAATTGTGCTGGATTATTACCCTGTACTAAATTTACCTGCCAAGGCTCTACAAACTGAAATGTATTTTCCACGAGAAAAGTGTCAATCTCTTGCCCAATTAGTCCTTTGATAAAGTCAATACCAATATCGTTTAAGTCAGCATCGGCAATGAATATTTTCCCACCATAATTAATAACATTTTGTAGCAGGCGTTTGAAATTTTTGATGATGGCTACGCGATCGCTCTGACAAGTCGAACTGCTCAACAAATGCCAGATTAGCTGCATGATTTCATCCAAAATCAACCAGCACCCTTTCCACTCATCAGGGTTAAATTTGGCTTGGCTTTTTGGATGTAAGCTATCAATTACTAACCCCATTCCGAAATGTGAGCCTTGCTCAGTCTGCTTCACTTCGGTAATGAAAGGTAATCCCAGTTTTTTTACAAGCTGGGTTGCCAGTTGCACCCGATGGGTAATTACTAACACTCTCCTCTCACCAGCGCGAATTATCGGGTCAGTTAGCCACTGAAGCAAGTGAGTTTTACCTGTGTTCTTTGGCGATTTCAAGCCTATTAGCTGCTTACCCAAAGGAATAGCCAACTCACCCAAGTAACGCTGATTGAAGTTCAAATCTGGGGTGTATGTGAGCCGCCTTAGTTGCTTGGTGTTCCACTCATCTAATTTCAAAGCATCGCAGTAAATAGTATCAAATTGGTCGCGGCCGTAAGCAGCTAGTACATCATCAATCCCTTTGCCTAATGCCAAATGCCACCCCATTACTCGGACTTCACAGCCACGCAAAGATAAAAGCTTGGCAGTTTTAGCGATCGCACCATTCACGCTTCTAACCGTGGTGCGCTTCACATCGGCATCGAAACAGAAATAAATTCGCCTGCCTGATTGAGCATAAGCGGCTAACTGTGGGATTAGGTACGGTGCGCCGTTATTTTCGCCATATTCATCCTTTGGTTGGCGACGGCCTCCCCATACTCCGGGTATACCAATGGCGACATAACCACAAGATAGGATTGCAGCTGCTTTTTTAGCACCCTCGCAGATGATAATGGGAATTTGGGTATTCTCTCTCACCCATCGCCAAAAATCACCAAAAGGTAAACTTTGGTAATTTTCTGGTAGTGCCACATCGTAGCGGCGGCTAATTAATTCCCAAATCCGAGCGGGAACCCGTAAGGCAAAAATTTCTGTGTCAACTTTGGGGGGATGCTCATACTTAATTGCCTTGCTGTTACCCTCATCTATTCTTGGCGTGTTGGGCTTGAAGCATCCCCAATCGGAATCTTCACCAGTGATAATATTTATTCCGCTACACCACCAACCACCATTAGAGAGGTGAGCATATCGCCGCATATCCCCATCGCGTAGCCGCCCATCGTTGCGGCGGCTGATTTTATCGGAGTAGAGGAGATAATCAAAAGCGGCATTCCCTGACAGCGATTTGAAGTTAAGTGCCGCTATCTCACTGTCAATCCCACTCTCACCCCACTCTTGCCAGTGGCTTGCTTCAAAATCTTCTCTGGCTGGCAAAGTATAAGGTGCGGATGGCTCTTTGAATCCTTGATAATTACCCAGTGCTTGAATTTCGCTATCATGGTGATGGCTACGCCCAGAGCAGGCATCGCCTTGCGCCATGTCATTTTGGTTGTCGGCTACAACAACTTGATGGACTTTTCCATCTCTGGACTCAAGTCTTGAGACTTCATGCAAAGCCCAAGAGGTACTTCTGAGCTTACCTCGCTTGTTGAATTTTCTAAAAACCTGCCTTAGTTCTTGATTTAGTGATTTTTGGGGTGAGGCTATCTTGCCGAATCCTTTGTGATTCATACTGCCACCCCTCCAACCTTGGCTTCAATTTGGAGAAGTACGGCGGCCACCTGACCACTAAACCAGCCAAGCTTTACTAATCGCTGTAAGTAAAAGGACTCCTCTAAGTTGAGGTTAGGCGATCGCAGTAACTCATCCGGGTCGGGGCATGGTCTTAGAGCAACGTCACAGCAACCCGCTTTTAAATATTTGGTGCTAGTTCGGCGATCGCTTATATGGTTTGATAATTCCGAAATTCGAGATTCTTGATTGTTGGGGAAAGTTTGCGTTAGAATATTAGGCTTTTCATTCGCAAACCCCTGTCTGTCAAAAGTGAGGGGTTTATTCATTGGGTTGTCCTTTGTTGGTTTGGACAGCCCCTTAACTTTTAAATTTGCAGATTGTAGGGATTAGTCGGTAAGCTTGAAATAGTTATAAATTTAATTAGACTTGCTGGTTGCAGAGTCCGGGGGCTGAAACGTCTACTAAACGTTTCTTTGTGCGCTGCTTTTGCTTACCGTGGTGGATTGATTAATTTTTAATCCCTGCGATCGCACTCAAAAAGCTGAGGGCTGTGTAGCTAGCATTTTTTTTGCTAGTTATTTTGTGAACTCTAGATGAATTAAGCTAAGATTTTATATCTTTTGTGTAGTCCTCAAAAATACAAACTATTGGTAAGGGGATCGCATACTTTGGAAATCTCTTCATATACCAGTACCGCCATTGCGTAGCTTGCCGCCGTAGGCATCGCTAAGTATCCGTAAAACTTCTTCTAAAAGTACTGTCTGACTGGACAAGGTTCTATTTGTGGTCGCCTCAAATCGCTCAACTCTACGATAGATTAGAGCGATCGCGGCGCTATCTGTTTCACTCATTGTCCGCTTTTAGCCCCTGTTCAAATTCATCAACAGCCTGAATTGAATCTGAAATTGTAATGCATTGCTCTAGCAAGGAAATGTCTAACCCTGGCAGTATTTCGCTTGCTGCCCTAAGCTCATAGCCATAAGTATCAGGGTAAATAGTGGCAAGCTCAGTCTGGGAATTGTCCCGTAGGTGGTATAGCTTAAACTGGTTTCTCTCCCAGAACCAAACTTCTGCAACTCCTAATCTTCGGTAGATTTCCAATTTATGTATGTTGCCACTGGTGAGAACTACTTCTATGGCTAAGTCCGGTACACTTTTCTCTTCACCTATGCAGTAACATTCGTCTGGTTCGGCACCTGCTTTTTTTGCTTTGTTTCTAAAAGTAGAACTTCCCATAGGTACAAAACGAATGCGTTTGCTGTAAAAGAAACGCTCTAACAGCATTCCTAAATTCGTTTTGATTTTTTCATGCCTGATTGATGGCGACACTATCTCTAATATTCCATCTAAATAAGTAACACGGTAATGAGAGTTGTTTTCTAGTTTGACTAGTAGCGCTTCATAGCTTTCCCAACTTACGCCACTGCTGATAAACCTTTCCTCTGGGTCTGAGGTATGACCCAATTCTGGCTCATCAATTAGTTCTTTAAGACTGCTGACCATTGTCAATTCTCCCGTTTTATCTTTTGGCGAAACCGAATAGCTCACCGTAGGCATCGCATCTCAAGGTAAACGCCCAACTAACTGAACTAAGATTGCTTCTAAGCTTGCCAATGCAGCATTTGTAGTCCGTTGATGCTCCTCAAAGTTACGTTGGTGCTGTTCAAAATTACGTTGATGCTGTTCAAAATTGTGTTGTAAATTTTCTGTACTTTCCCGTAATTCCAAAACCACACCGTCCAGCACAGCACTACGAGCTAAAACACTGGTGGCAGTTTCGATAAATGAGTCTAGTTGTTGCTGAGTATTAGCTTGCTGTCTGGCTAGATTCTCAATCAGCTGTCTTGTGTCCTCTGGCTGTGCGTGGGTCATGCTGATTTCTCCTGTTTATCTTTATCCTGTACTGCTTTAGCGAGTAGAGTAGCTACAAGATTGGTAGCACTTCTATTTTCTTCTTTTGCCCATTCTTCAATTTTTTTAAGAGTGGTGTCGTCTGAGAAATAAACAGTCAATCTATCGCTGGCATCGGGATTATTTGTTCCGTTGAGCTTTGGTTTGAAATAGTTAATTAAAGCTGTTTCTATCTGTCCTAATAGTTGCGTATCGCTACACTCAAGCCATGCAATACGGGTTTTATCTCCCATTTTGGTGAACTGTTTGCGTCTATTGTGCGCTTTCAACCTTTGAGTAAGGTTCTTAGTCTTGCCAATATAAGCAATCTCATCTTCACTAAAGACAAAGTAAATAGCTTGATAGCTGGGCAATTGTAAATAATTGTCTAATGGCAGTGATGGTAATTCAAAAGGGTTGATGGTTTTTACATTCATGCCGCTCCTTTGCCTCTATCAGTTTTAGATGAGTGGGCTTCGTTTTCTGTTACCCAAGTTTCTACTAACTCAAGCAAAACCTCATTCATGCTTACACCTTTGAGAGCGCAGATTGACTTGAATCTAGCCCTCATAGATTCAGGTAGAAACATTTTGTAAGTTACTTGTTTTTCTTCAGTCACAACAGATTTACCACATTTACATACCTTTGATTATCCCCTTAAGGATAAATCAAGTCATTAGGGCAAATGGGTGTATTGCGTTATTAACGTGGTTAGGGTTATAATAGCATCTAAGGCAATCGATCAACAACAAGCCACTAATTAGCGTCCTACGAGTACCCCAGCGACTTACACAGTAAGGGGTTTAGCGATTAGGAGCGACATTGTGATGTGTACTTATTCTGATTGCTAGCTAGTTACTATCTGATTCACATTGATTACTGTAGTAAACCCATGAAACCTAGACGGAGCAAACATTCTACAGACATAGACTCATTCCTTGATTTCCCATCTACCAAGACATATTTAGCTGAGGTCTTGGGTGTTAGCCGCTCGACTTTGGTCACTTGGGAGAATTTAGCCTTCTGGAGAATCCCCAGTTTCAGAGATGCCTACCCCAAAAAAGCCGATAACACTCATGATCGCGAGTCGCCCTTGTCGCCCTATCAAGCATGGGTTTTGGGGAGAGTAGGGCGATTAATGGCTCAACTCCGACGCAGCGATCGCGTCAAAGGCTATATCGCCAAAAACCCGAATGATTTTTCTAGATACCGCTATCAGCAAGCATTCCAGCAAATCCAAAAAATCCAAAAGGGAGCGTAAATCATGGCAACACGGAAGAGAACCACAGCACCAACAGCAGACACAGTAAGCATTCATGATGCTTGCTTAAGATATATGACCACGGAACAGAGCTTGAGACTGGCTTTAAGCCATGTTCGCCCTGATGATTTCGACACTGTAAAGGCAGTTTCGGAATTAGATTTAGAAGCGATCGCCTCATACTTTCAGCCAGAATTACCAACTGTGGCTAGCACCTCAGAGTTACCTGAAAATTCACAAAATTTAACACAGCAAACATCTGAGCCAGCTACAGAACAGCCACAAAATGCCCTATCCCTACAAGGGCAACAGCAACATCTAACAGCCCCTACCCCCGGCTCAAGCCCTAACGCCCAAATGACGCTGATTGAACAGCTAACTAGGCAGGCATCAGAAGAAATTGCAGCAGTAGACGCTATAGCCCAAGTTAAGAACCAACTGATTCTAAATAACTTGGCTGTGCGAGATACGGAACTAACAGAGAGTATCAATCAGCACTGGCAACACCAAAAGCAAGGATATTTGGGAGCGATTAGAGATTTGGCTGGACAAGCAATGCAAAAGCCAGAAGTTACCCCAGATGAAACTGACCTGACCCAAGAAATTGAAGGCATCATCACCGAACTGGGAAAAAAGCTAATCGCGTGAGAGCGATCAACATCCTGTTATCTCCCCTCGACTTTGTTAACTGGTTATTAGAAAGAGTACTAACGCCATGACTTTTACAATTTCCGGCATTGAATCAGAGGTAAATATGAGCGGTAATTCCTTACCAGAGCTAGTTGCTCAAGCTCAGGAATTACTTGGGCAAATTCGCCAGCATCCACAGTTTAAAGGCTTGCGTTTTGATTGTGATGTAGCTCTTGGTGACGTTAAGCAATATTTCAACTACTTGGAATCGGCTGCTAATGCTGAGTTAGAAGTATCTCGGTTTGAAGGTTTTACAGAATGATTTTCGGTGGCAATACAAAGCAATCGCTGTCTCGGACAAAGTAAGCGCTCGCCTGTGAATAGCAAATGGAATGCAGTCTCCGCCGATGAAAACTACAGAAAAATTATCTCATGAATACAGAACAAATCAAAGCAATTCTGAAAGGTTGTTCAGCATCCTTACAAGTAGTTTTGAGCGATGCTAACTATCAGAAAATCCAACAGCATGAATATTTTTCAACTAACAATGATTTGATGTTAGGCGACGCAGTTCAAGCACTAAATGAGGTGTTAGCGGCTATTGATGATGTTGAATATCTAGCTCTCACAAAGCTCAACTAATTTGCTAAAAAATATCAAAGCCATGACGCATATTCAGATAAGTTCGCTGATTGGCTTTTTTAAGTTTGCAATTTCTTATTAGCAATATGGACGAACTAAATAGTCAAATTGAGAATGCAAAGACGGATGAGAAAGAGCTAAAAAAAGTCCTGAAGAAATATGACTTAGATGAGGAATTAGCACTTGAGTTTAGCGAAATAGACAAGGCATTTAGGCAATTAGAAATTAAGTACCAATCCCTACTAAACACTAGAAAATTTTTGAACAATGGCTAAAATCGACACTACAAAAGCAGCGGCTCAAGCTGTAGCAGAAAAGCTGGCAAGAGGTAAAGTCAACTCACCATCTAGCACTAACTCCGTATCTGCCACACCTACCACATCTACCGCCATTCCTATAGATAGCCGTATTCCTGGATTGTTGACCGTCACGCCGGATTTAATACCGGGAATGATGCCACCATTCCAGCCCAATCAATACCATATTTCAGATCCGTTAAATCCAAACGATACTCTCCCACAAGCAACTCAAAGCCAGCTAGATAAAGGTATGAAAATCTATGAAGGTTCTACACGAGCATTGAAACTTACGGGGGCAGCGCTCGACCTGACACGCGAGAAATTTACTGTTATTGGTAAGCACTCAAAGGCTTTTGGTGCTGGCATTCAAGCAGCTACTGAAATTGAGAAAGTTAAGGGGAATTATTTGGATTACCTTAATCAAAAAGAAGTAACTACCCAAAAATCAGTTGTTTTAGATGTCAACCAAGTGAAGACGGTTGCCGATACAAGCATTTCCGTTCATAGCAAAGACGAACTAAATCAAAAACTGTTGCAAGCCTCCATTAAAGCTGAGGAATCACGGCTAAAAACTGTTGAGTCTCAAGGGAAATTATCAAGCTTTAAGGCACAGTTAGGCGATTATATAGAGGTGAAGCAATGAAAGCAATACACGGGTTAGGACTTGGTGTATTTGGCTTCTGTACTGGCTTGGCATTTGCTTCTGGAGGGTTTACCAACGATACAGCCAAACTAATCTCTATGCTTGGTATAGGGGCGTTGCCAGCAAGTTTTATTACTTATCTAGTCGCGGATACTAAATCACAAAGACTATTAACCCATGCCGAAAGTAAGAATGAACAAGCAGGTCAAACGCTGCATAAAATCATCAGGGATTTTGAAAGGAGCAAGTCAAGGTTAGCCACTGTTACTAGCCAGCTAGAATCTTTGAAAGATGAACTTAAAGAAGCGAGAAATACCATCAACTCGTTAGGTCATAACAAACTAGAAAGCACAGCTCTCATTGCTCAACTGCAAGCCAAGTTAAATCAATTATCTACACAGACTCAAAAAGATACCCAGCGTATTGAATATCTGGAAAGTGAGACTGAGCAATGGGAATTGAACTTTAAAACTCAAGTAGAAGCGGAGGCTAACAAACGCTTTCAACTTGCCAAGTCACAGGAATTAGAAAAGATTTATCATGAACACGATTCTATTACCTCTGAAGCTATGCAGCTATTCAGAAGGTTGCAAAACTGGGGTGAGAAGGTAGCGCATGGTCATCAAAGTAAAGCCGAGATTATCAAAAGTTTGGCAAGTAGCTACAACGAAAATTTAGATGAGGTTGGGGAAGCGATCGCCAATGAGCGCCAAAACTATATAGAGCAAATCGAGCTACTAAACGAGCGCGTAGGTCAGCTACAGCAACAATTGGCAGGTGATTTAATAGAACCCGTGTATGGTGACTTTGGCTTTGATATCAACGGGAAAATCGCCAACGAAATAGCGCGTACTTTGTTTACTGATATCAGGTTGGCTTTGAGCGTTAAAGGCTTTCAGGTGAAGCCTGACGGCGTTGTAGACATTGGTTATGGCTATTCCCGGTCTGTGCATACCTTAGCCATTGCAGAAGCAATCAGCAAGCATTCTGACACGCTGGCTAAAAAGCTGGGACTATTCAAAATAACAAGCGTTCGCAAGCTGGAAATAACCGATTGTATTGTGGTCAGCTACCGTATGGGGCCAGCCATCAAAGCAGATGAAATTAAGTTGATGGTTGGGACTCCTGACGAATTTATCAACTATGTAGTCAGTCACCCAATCCGCTATCGGCTGATTGCAGATCCGGGCGTTGGTAAAACCCCAACCACTGCGGTAATGATTAGCGAAATCCTGAAAGCTGGTTGTACTCGTGGCAATACTGGCAAGGGTGAGAAAGTTCCTAATACTCTGGTTACAGTGTCTTATCCTGGTGCTGTTGCTTCACTCAAAGATAGCAACTATCCTTTGGAGCATTTCCTTAAATATGGCGATACCACAGCCGCGATTAAATCCTTTGATGATTGCCTAGACGACGGAAATTTTCGAGTTCAAAACCCCACATTCGCTGCTAACTTCTTTCAAATTTGGGCATGGGATGAATTAGATAACACGCTGAATTCTTGCAGTGAGCCATACAAGGCAGGGGAAAACCTTAAGAAGATTTTAAAACAGTTTGGTCACAATAACATCGGTTGGATTGTGTCGGGTCAATCAGTGATGACCAAACAAATCCCAGGTTTTACCAATGATGATCGGTCACTTTTTACCGAAATCATCATTGGCATTTCCAAAATTAGACATTACCTAAATACCTACGGAAAGGGCAAAAACAGCGAGTCTAACCTAGCTAAGTTGACTCGCAATTTAGACGCTATCGAAGAATACATCGAACATAAGAATGAGTTAGTTACCGATGATGCGAGATTATTAAGAGTAGCCTTAGTAGTAGATTCTCGTTCACCTAAGCTTTATTTTTTACCTAATCTCGATAAAGTTAGTTTCAACTATTCATTGATAGAAGAGACAAAGCGACTGGCAAGAGTTGCAAAGTCCCCTGACACGGGTTACACGAGATTGACACACGATACCTTAAACCCAAGCATAGCAAGCACTGACACGGTGATGTCTGCCGCGTCATTTTCCACTATAGGGGGTAGCCGCCAAAGTGACACAAAGCCTTATTGTCCCCACTGTGGTCACGCAAATTTAACCGTAAGAAAGGATAAAAGATATTACTGTTTGAACTGCAAAAAAATAACAGTTTCTAATAAAATAATTTGGAAATAAATATATGAAATTGGATGATATTACGACAATTATCTATCAGCCTAAAAATGACCATGAGCCGGGATTTATCTATTTAATGGAAGCAGAGGGCTATCACGGGCTAATTCCTGGTTATTACCTCCGTCGTTGCAAAATTGGGTTATCTCGTAATCCCGAAGCTCGACTTGATAACTTTCATAGGAATCAACCACCTTGTAACGTGAAAATCCTCAAGACTATTTATGTAGAGGATATGGCAGATGTAGAGGGTGAATTACATCAACAATTTAGCCAATGCAATGTTGAGTTAATCAAAAGTCAAGAGTGGTTTGATTTTAATCCAGTGCAATTTATGATGGTTAACTGGGAATTTGAGAAGCGATCGCTACACATCTTTAGTATTAGTGACTTGCCAATTAAGCTAATCATTTTCAGCATGATCGGGGTTTTGTCCCTTGGGGCGATCGCTGGAACTAAGTTAGGTTTTTCTCATAAGCCAGACAGCCAACTTAATCAAGCAAGATGCAAAACATAAAACCAAAATTTAAGGGGAGCTTTGGAATCTCCCCATTAACAAGTAATAAATATGCAACTAGGTGATTAAATCTTAGTGATGAAGACGAGCTTGGCGCTCACGTAATTCACGAGCTTTTTGTTCACGAGCTTGGCGTTCACGTAATTCACGAGCTTTTTGTTCACGAGCTTGGCGTTCACGTAATTCACGAGCTTTTTGTTCACGAACTTGGCGTTCACGTAATTCACGAGCTTTTTGTTCACGAACTTGCTGTTCATGCAATTGACGCTCACGAATTAGTTTAGCGTTATTTAAAGCAATAGTATTACTATTTAAATGATCATGGTTAAAATTCACAACACTGGCATTAGCATTTTGGGAAAGAGCAGCAATTGAAACAGATGCTAATAAGCCACCAAGAAGAATAGATTTTAAGCGGTTCATATATCCTTTGTGCCTCGTATTACTTCATTTGAATATTCTCAATATATTCGGAATAATCAAAAACATACATATACTAAACGTCACTGCTTAAACATGACTTTAGTCACTAAGCATATTTTTGAGTTAACCCCTAGTAAGCAAAAATTAAGGGAGGTTGTTAGCCTCCCTTTGGGTTTTAGAACGGTGTGCTACCAGTCTCGTTCACCTTGGCGAGATACCCTCTCCAGTAGTCTCCATCCTGGCTTTTAGGTGGTAATCCAATCGCCGCGTCGAATTCTCCATCAAAGTAGTCGTCTTTTGCTTGGGATTGTTGAGGTTTAGCAATTGTGAGTAACATGAGATCACCTTTATTTTTAAGCTGCGGGTTAGTAGCCCGCTTTTTCTGTGGTTTGTTCAACCTGTTATTAGCCTAGCTTAACCTGTTAACTAATGTCAATAACCTGTTAAAAATGTTTCACAAGTTATTGACATCAGCTAACTTGTTAGTTAAATTAGTAACAGCTTAAAAATAAAAGGGATTCGGTCAGATGTCTAAAGCAGTTCAGGAGCAAGTAGAGAAACTCTTTGAAGCGGTCAAGGATTTACAAAGCCTTGAGGAAATCAAGCCACACTGCGAAGCTTTTAACGAGTTTATTAACACTAAAACCAGCTACAGCATTAAAAGCTTAGGCACTGTGTTGAGTCGGGCTGGCTTCTATAAAAAATTTAAGTTACTGCCATTAGAGCAAGGTAAAAACGCCGCTTCTGTACCCAAGCATGATGCACAAGGCAACGTTACAGGAAACGAGTTAAAGCATTATGTTTTGCTGTTGTGTGGTCTGGATAAGAAGGATTGGGAGGAGCGTAACGAAACTACACGGGTAAGCGATCGCCTTGACAATGGTCAAGAAATCAGCCCAGACGAATATTTAGAAGTAACAGGTAAGCTGCTAGAATCCCAAGACCTCCATGAGGTAGCAGTAGGGTTGATTGCTGCCACTGGCCGCCGTCCTCATGAAATTTTAGCCCGTGCCAAGTTTGCACCTGTGTCAGGTCAAAGCTATCAGGTTATGTTTACTGGTCAAGGTAAAAAACGGGGAGATAAGCCAGTGTTCCCCATCGCTACCCTTTACCCTGCTAGTTACGTCATCGAGCGCTTGAACTGGCTAAGAAAAGAACCAACAACTAAAACACTGTTGGCAGAGGTGGCTAACGAAAATCCTACAGACCTTTCAGCCCAAAACCGCGCCATTGATAGCCGCCGCAACGGTTCACTTAATCGGGTTGTGCGTGGGTACTTTGGGGACAAGGGAGATAAAGCACCGATTCTAAATTTCCGACATGGGGAAGAACAAGACAATTGCAAAGCATTACGAGCCGCATATTTAGCACTGGCTACCGAGCGCGATTGTACTGGGGCGATCGGTTCTAAAATGCTTCATGCTGCCAGGTTAGCCGGACACTTTGTTAAAGATGCTCCCACCGACCGAGATTTACAAAATCTTGTAACCACTTTGGGGTATGCCGACTATTACCTTACAAAGCCTGTAGGTTTCCCCGATGCTCCGTCAAAAGAAAAACTTTCAAACGTTCGGGTTAGTTCAAGAGATTTAGAAGCTATTCGCCACTTGCAAGAGGAGTTAAATTTACCCAACCAGCAATCAGCTATTACCTACTTGCTTGAGTCATTTAACAACCGATTGGACACTGCAAAGCAATTACAGTCAGCACACCAAAAATTAGCCCAATTAGAAACAGAGATTAAAGAGTTACGCCAAAGTAATAACCAGTTAGAAGACATCAATAACCAATTAGATATAGCCAACAAACAATTGACAGAGGAGAAAGCAGCAATGGAACCCACAGCACATCTTCCCCAAACAGTTACTCTAAATGTCACCGAATTAGATTCTTGGCTAGAACAGAAAGTTATTGAGGTGGTGAACAAGGTAACTCTTGGGCAAGCGATCACCCCCGCCGCCAAGTCTATCCCTGCCAAGGTTGCACCCATCAAAGAAGAGATTGACTGGCAAGCTAAGACTGATGCCGAGGTCTGGGGGAGCAAAGCAACCTTAGCAGCTGTAGAAAAAATCCGCAGGTCTTATCAGGCTATCTGTTTGTATAACGATACTGTGGCAACTGGGGAGGGCGATCGCCTCGCAATTACTAACCAAGCACTTAGAGATTTATCAGGCTGTAACGGGTTACTAGTACGCGATTGGATTGAAGCCCATAAGGATGAAGTGATTAGCCATAATGCTAAGTTCGGCATGGAGAATAAAAAAGATCCCAGTAACCCTGCTAGCTATGCCAACAAAGGCAAGGACACAGATAAAATCCTGTTGCTGATCAATGAAGAATTTCTAAGTGGGGAAGGCTTTAAGGCAGGGAGAAACTAAAACGGCGTTATTGGGCTGAATGCAATACTCTAGACGCTTTTAGGTGGATGTCGTTTAAGAACCATTTCCCGACATTCTAAAGCTGTCGGTAGACACGCCGATTATCCCAGCTTGTTTGCAAGCTCCTCTCAAAATCCTAGCGGCTGAGTCTTCGCTGATGGGTCATAAAGAGTTATGCCCTAAAATTTTTATTAGGCATAACTTCACTTACCGCCATGAGCGATCGCATAGAGGAAATCATAGAGAAGCTTCACCAACTAAAAGAAATCAGACAGCAGTTAGTCAATGAACCGATGTCAGTACCTGGGGCATGGATTCATCAATATGAGGTGCGTAAGCAGTACAAAAAAGATGGTGAGGTTTATTGGTATGTATACGCAAAATGGCAAGCTAACGAGCCAATTTTCAAGAGGAACCCAAAAGCTAGGCTAAAAGGAATTGTCAAACGCGGTAAGAACCCAGAGTATACCTGCCACCAACACATAGGCAGGGTAGGCAGTAGTACAGGGTTAGGCACTGATCCAGAAGTAACAGAAGCATATCAGGAGTGGGAAAATCGCAAGCAAATCACCAATGCCTAACGCCTAATGCCCATTACTCAAAAAATAGATTGGAGATTTTGGTATTTCGGTAATCATGGTCTGGTAGTCACGATGATTTTGCTAGTCACGATGGTTAATCTCTATTTATATAGAGAGCGCGACTACGGTATCAAAATCTGATACAAAATGCGATTGTTTTCAGTGGTGACTACCAAAGTTTGTATAAAAATTTTCATTAGTAACCAAGTGGAATAAAAGGATCGCGGGAATCGTGTAACTGTTTGGTAGGCGATCGCCTACGGCGGGCGGGTACGCCATTGCTAACCATAGATTTGCTCAAGCCAATTACTCAAGTTATTGCTGAAAATCTAATGGATAAGAATTGAGGTTAGGAATGGGAGCGATCGCCATCGGAAAGGGCGTGTACGCCATCGCAGGAGACGCGACAACGCCGCCATACCACGCCACCACGCCACAGCTACCATAGCGATCACCACCACAGCAAACAGAAGACGCGGGAGACGCGGCAACGCAGTTGCCAGTCAAGTCCACCAACGCCATAACAACCTGTTATTTATATGAAACTAGTTATTAAAAATGTCTAACCGGATAGATGCGGTAAGGTGCATAGTTGGCAGTCATGGGTTATGAGGTATTAAGTATTGGGAGTAGGGCATGGGGGCTTGGGAGAAGTTAGCAACCTCTTAATTTTGGCGATGGCAACGAGAACACCGCAGGCATCGCACTCTTGCGAGTAGGCGCGATCCCTTATCCCGGCTGAACCCCTAGTACACTCTGCTGTAACACAGTTGTTAGCTCCCGATGGCATCAGAAGCTAATAGAAGAATAAACCGAAAGTACCTAATGCCGTAGCGCATAGGCAACTCTAACTCTTGCTGAAAACCCAAGCCCCGATAAATGCGTTGTGCAGACTGCATCAGTTCACTTGTGAAAAGCCCGATTGAACTGGCCTTGTCGTTTTTTGCCCTGGCAATGCACTCTATGGTTAAGGCTTTAGCAATACCTTTACCTCGATGCTGGGGATGAACTGCTAACAACAGGAGCGAAGCCATATCAGGTTTGAAAATTGCTGCATCGCCTTTCCCGGCAGGACAGTAAGCAACCGAGCCGATGATGTCGTTGCCAGAACGATAAACCATGAACTCTGCCGCCTCTGCTCTTTCTGCAATGTTTCGCAGGTTCTTCTGCATAACTTTCCAAGAGCCGGGCTTAAGACACCATGCAAATTCCGCGTAGGCTGCGACATTCAGGTCAGCGATCACCTCGAAATCCTTACTTGTTGCGATGTCGATCATTTGTGCTGCGCTCCATGTTCTAGGTGGCTAACGTACCGTAGCGTAATACTCTGACATTCAGATTTTCTCCTGCTGACTGATTACTTGCATCTAACGGTACTTATCACTCGCTACTAGAAACCTATGCTTCACAACCGATCAACTCTCGGCGGTCGGTGTGCATGGTCTTTGATATGCATATCAAAGACCCATAAAAACAATGCTAACTTAGGGTTTGATGTTCTGGTTGAGATGGAAAATGTTCTCAGGATCGTACCGCTTCTTGATCTGTACCAAGCGATTGTAGTTAGATCCATAAGCCGCTACGACCCGATCACCCTCTTCTTCAGTTAGGAAGTTTACATAGGCACCAGCAGATGCATAGGTTGCAGAAGCTTGGAAAAACTCACGTGCCCACGCAATGCATTTCTCATCGTGCGCTGCATTATCCCATCGTCCATGCACATTAAGTACAAACTTCGCATCTCGATGATAATATGCCATAGCATCCGCCGAGACACGGTTGGATGCCCCAGCAATGAATCCGATGAAGATTTCGCACTGTGGTGAGGGTAACTTGCCCGCGAATTCTGCGATCGCATCTAATGCTCCATCCCGTAACTCTGTGAAATTATGAGATTTCCAGTAGTTCCTTGCACCTTTTGTTAGCAAGGGGTCAAATGCTTGCTGCCATTCCACGTAGGGCTGAACACCGATGTGTTCTCCATAAGCATTGCCAAAACTACGCAGAGGTTCGATCAGTTTCTCACCCTCTACAATATCGCCTACATAAAAGATAGGCAGTATAATGACCTCTTTACCATGCACACTCTCAGGAAGAAAAGGCAATGGCGGAGCCTTGCGAAGAACTACCCACACATTGAGTTCTTCAGGGGCTGACTTAACAAATTGCCGATACTTTGTCAGTACCTGTTTAGCTTGGCTAAACGGAAAAACAATTAACCCAGCCAATATTTCCGGCCCCACAGGATGGAGCTTGAATTCAAACTCAGTGACAACACCAAAATTACCGCCGCCACCTCGAATTGCCCAGAAAAGGTCAGCGTTTTCGTTTTCGCTTGTTCGTATCTGATTGCCGTCTGCTGTGATTAGTTCCGCAGAGACGAGATTATCGATCGTCAGTCCGTATTTACGAGTCAACCAACCAAAACCGCCACCTAGAGTAAGACCTGCGATACCCGTCGTTGAATTAATTCCTACTGGAGTTGCTAACCCATGTAGCTGTGCTGCTCGATCAAAATCCCCAAGTGTCGCACCAGGTTCGACATATGCCCGCCTTTTGGGAGCATCAATGCGGACATTCTTCATGGTTGAAAGATCGATCATTACGCCGTGATCGCACACTGCATTCCCCGCGATATTATGCCCAGCGCCTCTGATTGATATTTTCAGCCCATTCGCGCGCGCAAATTTGATGACATGGGAAACGTCCGAGGCTTCTGCACACTGGACAATGAGAGCAGGCCGGCGATCAATCATCGCATTCCAGATTTCGCGAACTTCGTCATAACGCGGATCGTCGGGAAGAATCGTATGCCCCTTCACATTGGTTTTCAGCTTTTCAATCATCTCATTCAGTAACGTTGTCATAATATTCCTCTCAACAAAGTTAATCGAAAAACTTGTGTGGATAATAACTTGGTAATCGCCCGATTGAAGTCGAGTCTAAGATAGACATCAATGACTTGCTCGACGATTTCTGATATTTGTTTAGAAATCTTCATGCCAAACCCATCGGTAAAGAACCCTAAATGCACCAGTGCAATTTCCGACGGTTGACAGGAAGCAATGCCAATAGAGGTATGAAGCGCGATCACTAATTTAGCTACCACTTTTCTACAAACGGACGAATGATGTGGTCAAACGACCAGGTTGAAGGATGCTGATGAGCAATATGAAATACCTCTGCCGCAATCGCTGCCGGATCGAGATCAAGGTGCAGCATTTGGGCATATTCAAAGGTGTACAGTGACTTTTTAATAGTCGCTGTGTAAAATTAATGTCATTGAAGACGTAAATCTTGCAATTTCTAGCTTTAAGTCCAGAAGTAGCACCGGGAGCTTACAAGTTATATCAACGCAAATATCTGCAAACCTAATGTGGGTAAAGTTTAACTCGATGGCACTAATTTGTCTCAACGGCATTTAATATGTCACTGTACATCCCCTAGTAACCGCGAGAATCATAGTTCTGATAAGTGATGCAGCAGAATACTGTCACGTCTTTGATTCTGACAACACCCCCGCCACTGACTGAACATCCTACTTTGGTCTATTTGGGGTCACTTTCGCCGGGGTCTGAGCCGACGATGAAGCGATGCCTACGGCGGTAAACTACGCTCATTGGACAAGACACGCGATGCCGATAACGACGTGGAAAGCGAAAGCATTGCGGTAGCGTTCGCGCAACGTCTCGTAGAGAGGTACGAGCGTCCGCAGGAGTGTCAGTCGCAGACATCACCTTTTTTAATCAAGCATTTGCGGGGAAAATTTGAGTTTTCAAAAGTGGTGTCAAAAG
The DNA here is from genome assembly GCF_013393905.1 of Nostoc sp. C052. Taxonomy (GTDB): domain Bacteria; phylum Cyanobacteriota; class Cyanobacteriia; order Cyanobacteriales; family Nostocaceae; genus Nostoc. The sequence goes on along the minus strand of NZ_CP040279.1, from coordinate 66,978 downwards.
TGGAGAGGTGCGATCGCCCAGGAGGAAAATAGGAATTGGAGATTGGGTAGGGAGTGTGATCGCCAGAGATAAGCTAATAGTCATTCATTTTCCAGACTGACTCGCTCGTGGTAAGGGCTTCAGCCTTGGATTTATGCAACTTAAATGCTCATTAGCTTAGGCTTTTGGGTTTCTATAGCAGGGGTAGGGGAGAATCGCTTACAGAGGTTATGCCAAGCGATCGCCCGACTGCTGCCAAACTCCCAACACAGCTTTCTAAACACCTTGGAGTGGGTGCAAAACCTACCCCCAACTTTTTAAATGCGATTCACCATACTTGATAACTTTAATCTTGCCTTTTCAAAAATACTTCACGTCTTTGGTAAGATTATTTTTTGGGCATCATTAGGTATTTTTAGCTACTCTGAGTCAAAGCGATTTTAGCAAATTAAGAATAGCCAAAATAACCCTAGTAAGTACGTTTATTTTCAGTCGGCTGATTTTCTAATTTTTAGCAATTTTATCGCTCCTCGCTAGCTACCTGTGGGGCTACCAGATAACTACCTGTGTGGAAAATCAAAAATCACAAAAAATCGCTATTTTTTCACCCCACAGGTAGCTAGGTGTCACCTGTGTGGTAGCCCGATAGCTACCTGTGGAGAATTGTATTCTACAATACTGTTTGCCACTAAATCTACTTTAGTTTTGTGTAGATTATCAGGCTTTAAAAAATCTCTACTGCACCCAGTTATTCTTACAATCCCAGCATTGATATCAATGTTTTGGAATCCTGCAACTGGTTGCGCCAATGAATCTAATATTTTCAAGGCTTGGGTCAGCGTTGGGTTTTTCTCGTGAGCGGTTGGCGTGAGATGCACAAAGCGCAATTTTACCCCGCTTTAATTTTTTCAGTCGCATGATGGCGTAACCACTATGAGCCGATGGCGATGGCAATCAGCCCAAATTGACTACTCAAAAACGACAAAAGAACGACAAAAGCAGATCAACTTTCACAGATGGAATGACAACGCCCATTTCACCCAATCCCTAATCTCTAATGTCTAATAGGGACACCAGGGGAGTAGAGCGTAGCATGACTACGGGCATCGCCTCCTCCTCAACATCCAATGCCCAATGGCGAATGCGGTCGAGCTAGAGGGGCGAGAGTCAGCAGTAGAGAATTAATCAGGATTTTGCGATCGCTTCGGAAATTAAGCATAGGTCGAAGAAGGTGGTTCGGCTAGCAAGAACCGCAGGCATCGTCGCGGCCATTCATTGTCTAAGGCATTCTTCTAACTACTGCCGGGAGCAAAATCAAGAGCGGTGGCTTTAAGGTCTGAAGGGGTTCGGTTATGCGATCGCGCTGTTGTCATGCCAAACTTGCGGCTTCTTTTGTAGCCGGGGACTTAGACCCGCCGAAGTTTGTTAAAGAAACAAAATCCACAAAAAAAATTTTCCCCTATTTTTGACCCTTTTTTTGCAGAAACAACTGATAATTACTCTCAAGAAGAACCGCTCAAACCGTGATTATTGATATATTTATCAAGAAATATTACAGTTTTGGCACTAGTTAATTGATTTGACTAAATTCGTGCATTTGAGAGAATATCTCTACAAAATCTCCAAATTCCCAATCCTCACCAACTACATTCAACATCTCCCAATATCTAGACAACATCTCCCAAATCTCCAATTTTTTCTTACCTTTTTACACCTTTTAAATCATCCATTCACAAAATTCTCATTAGCTCAAAAATTCCCAATAAATCCAAACAGTTTCCAATACTTATAATAAGTCTCCCATTTGCTCCCAATAATTGGTAAATTATCGGGAAATTCGCTTAAAAGCTTTTAAGCTCTGTAATCCATCTTTTGATGACGCACAGTACGCCTTATTTGGCGGAAAGTTTGTTGAGGTAAAAATCAAGAATCAGCCAAAAATGAGTCCGATAAAACTGCAAAAGAACTACAAAAGTGACTGAGGTTTTACAACGCTTGTGTCCAATCAAAGCAGAGGCAGGGGAGGAAAGAGTTGATAGACAATTAGTTCTTTTCCTCCTGTTTCTCTTCTACCTCTACTGCCCTCAACGCAAAACTTCCTTAACCGAAGGTCTTGGGAGTGTCGAGAGGTGTAAGCGGACTGTGGCTACCAATCTCAATTGGGAGGCAAGGTAACACAGAGCGATCGCCTCACCCGATCACAAAACTCAAAAACGACAAAAGTAGATCAGCTTTCACAGATGGAATTACAACGCCCGTTTCATCAATCTTTAATCTTCAATGTCTAATAGGGCCGCCAGGGGAGTAGAGCGTAGCTTGCGGCCTTTGGCATCGCCTCTTCCCCAACACCCAACACCCAATGCCTAATGCCTAATGCCTAATGCCTAATGCCCAATGCCTGATGCCTAGCCTAATCCAGAATGCAGTCGAGCTAGAGGCGAGAGAGTCAGTAGTGGGGGAATAGGAACAAGGGAGAAGCGATCCGCCTTTGCAAGCTACGCCCGTAGCCAAGCAAGAATTGAGATTGGGGATTTGGGCTTTGGTAGTTATAGTCTGGTAGTCATGATGGATTTGGTAGTCATGATGATTAATATCTATTTATATAGAGAGCGTGACTACGGTATCAGATTTTGATACAAAATGCGGTTCTTCTCAGTGGTGACTACCAAAAAATGTATAAAACCCAGCATTGCCAAGCCAGTACAGAAATGAAGCGATCGCCCGTAGTCAGGTCAAGAATTGAGATTGGAGATTTGGGGTTTTGGTAGTCATGGTTTGGTAGTTACGATGAATTTGGTAGTCATAATGGTTAATATCTATTTATATAGAGGGCGTGACTACGGTATCAGAACTTGATACAAAATACCGCTCTTCTCAGTGGTAACTATCAAAAGCTGTATAAAATCCAGCATTAGCAAAACAGTACAACATTGAGATGGTGGCGCGGCTATGCCAGTGAAAAGACGCGGCAACGTAGTTGTAAGTCTTGGGCATTGGACTAGGGGTGAAGCGCTTGCTCCCTTAGCGATCGCCTACGGTGGGATACTGTTGGCGAAAGTGTTACAAACGCAGGGACAAAAGTGTTACAACTCAAAGCCGCAACTACAGATTGAAGGTTTGAGCTTACGTAATACTTAATAAGACAATAATGTATTACATTCGCCAACAGTATCCGGTGGCGGGTAAGCTGGGAGCTAGCCAGAAGAAAATAATAAAGCATAACTACTGGAGCGATTGCCATTGTAAAACAGGAGACGCGGCAACGCAGTTGCCAGTCCAGTCCACCACACCACAGATGTCAATAACCGCGCTGACGATTCTGTGCGATGGCGTAACCGCTCTCTGTCTTGCCAACGCTAACCATAAGGTAAAGTAGTTAATATAGCTAAAGTAATAAATAAAAGTGATAAAAAGTGCAATGCTGGAAGTTTAGCTTGTCGCTCTCTTGCGATCGCTAATCATAGATTTGTTCCAGCCAGTTACTCAAATTGCTACTAAAAACCCAATGAATGAATTTTGGGTAAGGGCTGGACGCGATGATTTTCTCTAAGAATTTTGAGGAGCGTAGCTTGCTGCCAACTCTTGGAGACGTTGCGCGTAGCTTGCTTTCACGAAGTGGTACGGCATCGCTTTCTCTAAGAAATTTTGCTGGCTGTCAAAGAATAGTCACAACCTGTTATCGCTTTCAAAACTTGTTATTACAAATGTCTAACCAATAGATGCGGTATGGAGGCGTAGCTTGCCTCTACTAGCGCGGCTACAGAAGTTATGCCCTAAAATTTTAAATAGGCATAACCACTATAACTGCCATGACAGACCGCATCGACCAAATCATAGAGAAGCTTCAACAATTAAAGGAAATCAGGCAGCATCTGGTCAATGAACCAATGTCTGAATCTGGGGTCTGGATTCATCAGTATGAGGTACGCAAAAATATAAAAAAGATGGTGAAATCTACTGGTATGTATACGCAAAATGGCAAGCTAATGAGCCAATTTTCAAGAGAAACCCAAAAGCTAGGCTAAAAGGGATTGTCAAGCGCGGCAAGAACCCAGACTATACCTGTCACCAACACATAGGCAGGGTCAGCAGTAGCACAGGGCTAGGAACTGATTCAGAGGTCGCGTCGCGATCGCATATCAAGAGTGGGAAAATCGCAAGCGGTTAGACGCGCTTGATAAAGCACTTGATGAGATAGAAAACGCGCTCATAGGAGTTATGCCAGAAGAAAATAATAAAACATAACTATTAAAGCGATGATGTAACGGCTCGGTAGGCGATCGCCACCGGAAAGGGCGGGTACGCCATCACAGGGAGATGTCACCACGCTGCTAATGTTACGCCGCCAACATCACCACAGCGATCGCGGGAGACGCGGCAACGCCGCCGTCGGTCAGGCAACGCAGTTGCCAGTCAAGACCACCAACGTCACCACAGCGAAGGCGAGAGACGCGATAAATCAATAACCTGTTACTACGTAAATCTGTTATAGATTATTGTCCATAACCTGTTAATAAATTTGATCAAGCTAAATAACAGGATAGCATATACATACTGTTATGAGTTTATGCACTATTCTAACCACTAGTCATAACCCTTGCTATGTAAGCATTATGGGTACAGACAATCTTAACACGTTATGCAGAGATGAACAGGTTATGATTAACCAGTTAACGCATATATCAACTTGTTAACAAAGACATGATACCTTCTCTAACCTGTTACGTCTGTTAATTTAAATTAACAGACGTAACAGGTTAGAGAAGGTATCATGTCTTTGTTAACAAGTTGATATATGCGTTAACTGGTTAATCATAACCTGTTCATCTCTGCATAACGTGTTAAGATTGTCTGTACCCATAATGCTTACATAGCAAGGGTTATGACTAGTGGTTAGAATAGTGCATAAACTCATAACAGTATGTATATGCTATCCTGTTATTTAGCTTGATCAAATTTATTAACAGGTTATGAACAATAATCTATAACAGATTTACGTAGTAACAGGTTATTGATTTATCGCGTCTCTCGCCTTCTGTGGTGCGTTGTGGTCTTGACTGGCAACTGCGTTGCCTGACCGGCGGCGGCGTTGCCGCGTCTCTGCGTCGCTGTGGTGATGTTGGCGGCGTACATTAGCGGCGTGTGCATCTCCCTGTGATGGCGTACCCGCCCTTTCCGGTGGCGATCCTACCGAGCCGTTACATCATCGCTTTAATAGTTATGTTTTATTATTTTCTTCTGGCATAACTCCTATGAGCGCGTTTTTATCTCATCAGATTTTTATCAAGCGCGTCTAACCGCTTGCATTTTCCCGCTCTTGTATGCGATCGCGACGCGACCTCTGTCAGTTCTAGCCCTGTGTACTGCTGACCCTGCCTATGTTGGTGACAGGTATAGTCTGGGTTCTTGCCGCGCTTGACAATCCCAGCCCCAGCTTTTGGGTTTCTCTTGAAAATTGGCTCGTGCTTGCCATTTTTGCGTATACATACCGGTAGATTTCACCATCTTTATATTTTTGCGTACCTCTACTGTGAATCAGACCCCTGAATTCAGACATTGGTTCATTGACCAGATGCTGCCTGTTTCCTTATGGTGTTGAAGCTTCTCTATGTTTGGTCGTGCGGTCTGTCATGGCGGTTATAGTGGTTATGCCTATTTAAAATTTGCAGGGCATAACTTCTGTAGCCGCGCTAGTAGAGGCAGCTACGCCTCCATACCGCATCTGTTGGTTAGACATTTGTAATAACAAGTTTTGAAAGCGATAACAGGTTGTGACTATTCTGACAGCCAGCAAAATTTCTTAGAGAAAGCGTGCCATACCACTTCGTGGCAAGCTACGCGCAACATCTCAAGTTGGCAACTACGCTCCTCAAAATTCTTAGAAAATCATCGCGTCCAGCCCTTACCCAAAATTCATTCATTGGGTTTTTAGTAGCAATTTGTAACTGGCTGGAACAAATCTATGATTAGCGATCGCAGAAGGCGACAAGCTAAACTTCCAGCATTGCACTTTTTATCACTTTTATTTATTACTTTAGCTATATTAACTACTTTACCTTATGGTTAGCGTTGGCAAGCTGAAACGGTACGCCATCGCACAGAATCGTCAGCGCGGTATTGATCTGTGTGTGGTGAACTGGACTGGCAACTGCGTTGCCCGTCTCCTGTTTTACAATGGCAATCGCTCCAGTAGTTATGCTTTATTATTTTCTTCTGGCTACTCCAGCTTACCCGCCACCGGATACTGTTGGCGAATGTAATACATTATTGTCTTATTAAGTATTACGTAAGCTCAAACCTTCAATCTGTAGTTGCGGCTTTGAGTTGTAACACTTTTGTCCCTGCGTTTGTAACACTTTCGCCAACAGTATCCCACCGTAAGCGATCGCTAAGGGCAAGCGCTTCACCCCTAGTCAATGCCCAAGACTTACAACTACGTTGCCGCGTCTTTTCACTGGCATAGCCGCGCCACCATCTCAATGTTGTACTGTTTTGCTAATGCTGGATTTTATACAGCTTTTGATAGTTACCACTGAGAAGAGCGGTATTTTGTATCGAGTTCTGATACCGTAGTCACGCCCTCTATATAAATAGATATTAACCATTATGACTACCAAATTCATCGTAACTACCAAACCATGACTACCAAAACCCCAAATCTCAATCTCAATTCTTGACCTGACTACAGGCGATCCTTTCATTTCTGTACTGGCTTGGCAATGCTGGGTTTTATACATTTTTGGTAGTCACCACTGAAGAACCGCATTTTTATCAAAATCTGATACCGTAGTCACGCTCTCTATATAAATAGATATTAATCATCATGACTACCAAATCCATCATGACTACCAGACTATAACTACCAAAGCCCAAATCCCCAATCTCAATTCTTGCGGCTACGGGCGTAACTGCAAAGGCGGATCCTTCTCCCTTGTTCCTATTCCCCACTACTGACTCTCTGCCTCTAGCTCGACTGCATTCTGGATTAGGCTAGGCATCAGGCATTGGGCATTAGGCTTAGGCATTAGGCATTAGGCATTGGGTGTTGGGTGTTGGGAAGAGGCGATGCCAGGCACGCAAGCTACGCTCTACTCCCTGGCGGCTATTAGACATTGAAGTTAAAGTTGATGAGCAGGCGTTTAATTCCATCTGTGAGCTGTCTACTTTTGTCGTTTTTGAGTTTTGTGATCGGGTGAGGCGATCGCTCTGTGTTACCTTGCCTCCCAATTGAGTTGGTAGCCACGTCCTCACCTCTCGACACTCCCAAGACCTTCGGTTAAGAAGTTTTGCGTTGGCGTAGAGGTAGAAGAGACAGGAGGAAAGAGCTAATTGTCTATCAACTCTTTCTCCCCTGCCTCTGCTTTGTTGGACACAAGCGTTGTAAAACCTCGGTCACTTTTGTAGTTCTTTGCGGTTTTATCGGACTCATTTTTGGCTGATTCTTGTTTTTACCTCAACAAACTTTCCGCCAAATAAGGCGTACTGTGCGTCATCAAAAGATGGTTACAGAGCTTAAAAAGCTTTTAACGAATTTCCCGATAATTTACCAATTAGTGGGAGCAAATGAGACTTATTATAAGTATTGAAACTGTTTGGATTTATTGAAATTTTGAGCTAATGAATTTTGTGAATGGATGATTTAAAGGTGTAAAAGTAAGAAAAAATTGAGATTTGAGATGTTGTCTAGGTATTGGGAGATGTTGAATGTAGTTGTGAGGGTGGGATTTGAGATTTTGTAGAGATATTCTCTCAAATGCACGAATTTAGTCAAATCAAGTAACTAGTGCCAAAACTGTAATATTTCTTGATAAAATATCAATAATCACGGTTTGGCGGTTCTTCTTGAGTAATTATCGGTTGTTTCTGCAAAAAAGGGTCAAAAATAGGGGAAAATTTTTTGTGGATTTTGTTTCTTTAACAAACTTCGGCGGGTCTAAGTCCCCGGCTACAAAGAAGCCGCAAGTTTGGCATGCAACAGCGCGATCATAACCGACCCCTTCAGACAAAAACCACCGCTCTTGTTTTGCTCCCGGCGGTAGTTAGAAGAATGCCTTAGCAATGAATGGCGCGACGTGCCTGCGGTTGCTGCTAGCCGAACCACCTTCTTCGACCTATGCTTAATTTCGAGCGATCGCAAAATCTGATTAATTCTCTACTGCTGACTCTCGCCCCCCTCGACCGCATTCGCCATTGGGCATTGGATGTTGAGGAGGAGGCGTGCCCGTAGTCATGCTACGCTCTCTCCCTGGTGTCCCTATTAGACATTAGAGTTAGGGATTGGGTGAATGGGCGTTGTCATTCCATCTGTGAGTTGATCTGTTTTTGTCGTTCTTTGTCGTTTTTGGTAGTCAATTTGGGCTGATTGCCATCGCCATCGGCTCATAGTGTTACGCCATCATGCGACTGAAAAAGTAAAGCGGGTAAATGCGCTTTGTGCATCTCTCGCCAACCGCTCACGAGAAACAACGCTGACAAGCCTTGAAAATATTAGATTCGTGGCGCAACCGTGCGGATTCCAAACATTGATATCAATGCTGGGTTGTAAGAATAACTGGGTGCAGTAAATTTTAAAGCCTGATAATCTACACAAAACTAAAGTAGATTTAGTGGCAAACAATATTGTAGAATACAATTCTCCACAGGTAGCTATCGGGCTACCACACAGGTGACACCTAGCTACCTGTGGGGTGAAAAAATAGCGATTTTTGTGATTTTGATTTTCCACACAGGTAGTTATCTGGTAGCCCCACAGGTAGCTAGCGAGAGCGATAAAATTGCTAAAAAATAGAAATCAGCCGACTGAAATAAACGTACTTACTAGGAGTTATTTTGGCTATTCTTAATTTGCTAAAATCGCTTTTGACTCAGAGTAACTAAAAATACCTAATGATCCCAAAATAATCTTACCAAAGGCGTATTTTGAAAAAGGCAGATTAAAGTTATCAGTATGGTGAATCGCATTTAAAAGTTGGGGAGGTTTGCCCCCAGGTGTTTAAGCTGTGTTGGGTTTGGCGGCGTCGGCGATCGCTGGCTAACCTCTGTAAGCGATTCTCCCCTACCCCTGCTATAGAAAACCAAAAGCCTAAGCTAATGAGCATTTAAGTTGCATAAATCAAGGCTGAAGCCCTTACCACGGCAGTCAGTCTGGAAATGGTGACTATTAGCTTATCTCTGGCGATCACCTCCTGCCCAATCTCAATTCCTATTTTCCTCCTGAGGCGATCGCACCTCTCCTTTTGACACCGCTTTTGAAAACTCAAATTTCCCGCAAATCTTTGATTAAAGGTGATGTCTGCGACTGACACTCCTGCGGACGCTCGTACCTCTCTACGACGTTGCGCGAACGCTACCGCAATGCTTTCGCTTTCCACGTCGTTATCGGCTCATCGTGTCTTGTCAATGAGCGTGGTTACCGCCGTAGGCATCGCTTCATCGTCGTACGGCGTGACCCCAAATAGACAAGTAGGATGTTCGGTCGGTGGCGAGGGTATTGTCAGAATCAAGGCGTGACGTATTCTGCTGCATCACTATCAGAACATGATTCTCGCGATTACAGGGATGTACAGTGACATATTAAATGCCGTTGGCTAAATTAGTGCCATCGTAAACTTTACGCTGTGGATTTGCGGTATTTGCGTTGATATAACTAGCTCCCGGTGCTACTCTGGACTTAACTTAGAAATGCAAGATTACGTCTTCAATGACATTAATTTTACACAGCGACTATTAAAAGTCACTGTACCTGCGAATATGCCCAAATGCTGCGCCTTGATCTCGATCGGCGGCGATTGCGGCGAAATATTTCATATTGCTCATCAGCATCCTTCAACCTGGTCGTTTGACCCATCATTCGTCGTTTGTAGAAAAGTGGTAGCTAAATTAGTGATCGCGCTTCATGCCTCTATTGGCATTGCTTCCTGTCAACCGGAAATACACTGGTGCATTTAGGGGTTCTTTACCGATGGGTTTGGCATGAATTTCTAAACAAATATCGAAATCGTCGAGCAAGTCAGTGATGTCTATCTTAGGCTCGACTTCAATCGGGCGATTACAGAGTTATTATCACGCAAGTTTTTTCGATTAGCTTTGTTGAAGAATATTATGACAACGTTACTGAATGAGATGATTGAAAAGCTGAAACCAATGTGAAGGGCAACGATTCTTCCCGACGATCCGCGTTATGACGAAGTTCGCGAAATCTGGAATGCGTGTTGTCGCCGGCTGCTCTCATTGTCCAGTGTGCAGAAAGCCTCGGACGTTTCCCATGTCATCAAATTGCGCGCGCAATGAGCTGAAAATATCAATCGAGGCGCTGGGCAATATCGCGAGAATACGTGTGCGATCACGGCGTAATGATCGATCTTTCAGCCATGAAAAATGTCATTGATCTCCCAAAAAAGGGCATATGTCGAACCTGGTGCATGTGCGGATTTTGATCGGCGCACGCTGCATGGCGTAGCTGCTCCAGTAGGTCAATTCAGCGACGGGTATCAGGTCTTACTCTAGGTGGCGGTTTTGGTGGTTGACTCGTAAACTGGACTGACGATCGATGATCTCGTCTCTGCGGGAGCTATCACGGCAGACGGCAATCAAGTACGAACAAGCGAAAACGAAAACATGATTTCTGAGGCAGTTCAGGTGTTGGTGTTGTCTGGTTTAATTCAAGCTCCATCTGTGGGCGAATATTGGCTGGGTGTATTTTTCCGTTTAGCCAAGCTAAACAGGTACTGACAAGTATCGGCAATTTGTTAAGTCGGCCTGAAATCTCAGTGTGTGGTTCTTCGCGTGAGGCTCCGCCATTTTTCTACTGACAGTGTGCATGTAAAGAAGATCATTATACTACCTATCTTTATGTAGGCGATATTACAGAGGTGAGCTGATCGATCTCTGCGTAATTTTGGCAAGTATGAAGAACACATCGGTGTTCAGCCTACGTGGGATGGCAGCATTTGACCCCCTTGCTAACAAAGGTACGAAACTACTGGAAATCTCATAATTTCACAGGGCCGGATGGGCGTAGATGCGATCGCAGAATTCGCGGGCAATACCCTCACCACAGTGCGAAATCTTCATCGGGTTCATTGCTGGGGCATCAACCGTGTCTCGGCGAGATGCATATTATCATCGAGATGCGAGATTTGCTTAATGTGCATGGACGATGGATAATGCGGCGCACGATGATAAATGCGTGGGCATTTCAAGCTTCTGCAACCTATACATCTGCTGGTGCTGTAAACTTCTAGCTGAAGAAGGGTGATCGAGGTCGTGGCGGCTTATGGATCAACTACAGTCGCTTTGGTGATCGAAGCGGTACGTCCTGAGCATTTTCCATCTCAACCAGAACATCAAACCTAAGTTAGCATTGTTTATGGGTCTTTGATATGCATATCAGAGACCATGCACACCGACCGCCAAATTGTCGTTTGTGGCATAGATTTCTAGTGGCAGTGATAAATACCGTTAGATGCAATAATCGGTCGGCAGGAGAAAATCTGAATGTCGGTATTACGCTACGGTACGTTAACCACCTAGGACAGACGCGGCACAATGATCGACATCGCGGCAAGAGGATTTCGGGTGATATCTGTGACGAATGTCGCGGCCTACGGGGTTGCGTAATTGTCTTAAGCCCGGCTCTTGAAAGTTATGCAGAAAACCTGCTGTGCAAGGCAAAGTTCATGGTTTATCGTTCTGGCAGCGACATCATCGGCTCGGTTTACTGTCCTGCCGGGAAAGGCGTGCGGCAATTTTCAAAGCCTGACTTCGCTCCTGATGTTGCAGTTCATCCCAGCATCGAGGTAAGTATTGCTAAAAGCGCAACCATAGAGTGCATTGCCAGGGCAAAAAACGACAGGCGGATTCAATCGGGCTTTTCACAAGTGAACTGATGCGTCTGCGCAACGCAGGTTTATCGGGCAGGGCTTAGGAGTTACCTATGCTACGGCGACCTTTTCGGGTTTATTCTTCTGTAATTCTGATGCCATCGGACTGTGTGTTACAGCAGGGTGTACTAGGGTTCGGCCGGGATGAAGGATCGCGCCTACTCGAGGTGCGATGCCTGCGGTGTTCTCGTTGCCATCGCCCAGAGGTTACCTTCTCCCAAGCCCCATGCCCTACTCCCAATACCTAATACCTCATGACCCCAACATGCCACCTTACCGCATCTATCGGTGGAGCATTTTTAATAACTAGTTTCATATAAATAACGAGGTTGTTATGGCGTTGGTGGACTTGACTGGCAACTGCGTTGCCGTCTCCCACGTCTTCTGTTTGCTGTGGTGGTGATCGCTATGGTAGCTGTGGCGTGGTGGCGTGGTATGGCGGCGTTGTCGCGTCTCCTGCGATGGCGTACGCCCGCTTTCGATGGCGATCGCTCCCATTCCTAACCTCAATTCTTATCCCGTAGATTTTCAGCAATAACAGTAAGTGGCTTGAGCAAATCTATGGTTAGCAATGGCTACCCGCCCGCCGTGGCGATCGCCTAAGTTCGCGATTCCCGCGATCCTTTTATTCCGCTTGGGTTACTAATGAAAATTTTTATACAAACGTTTGGTAGTCACCACTGAAAACAATCGCATTTTATATCGGGATTTTGATACCGTAGTCGCGCTCTCTATAAATAGAGATTAACCATCGTGACTAGCAAATCATCGTGACAGACCATGATTACCGAAATACCAAAATCTCAATCTATTTTGGTAATGGGCATTAGGCGTTAGGCATTGGTGTTTGCTTGCGATTTTTCTGATATGCTTCTGTTACTTCTGGATCGGTGCCTGACCCTGTACTACTGCCTACCCTGCCTATGTGTTGGTGGCAGGGTATACTCGGGTTCTTACCGCGTTTGACAATTCCTTTTAGCCTAGCTTTTGGGTTCCTCTTGAAAATTGGCTCGTTAACGCTGCATTTTGCGTATACATACCAATAAACCTCACCATCTTTTGTACTGCTTACGCACCTCATATTGATCCATGCCCCAGTGCTGACATCGGTTCGATTGACTACTGCTGTCTGTTCTTTTAGTTGGTGAAGCTTCTCTATGATTTCCTCTATGCTTGATCGCTCATGGCGGTAAGTAGTTATGCCTAATAAAAATTTGCAGGGCATAACTCTTTATGACCCATCAGCGAACTCGCCGCTAAGTTTTGGGAGGAGCTTGCAAACAAGCTGAGATAATCGGCGTCCCGTGACGGCTTTGGGAATGTCGGGAAATGGTTCTTAAACATCCTAAAAGCGTCTAAGTATTGCATTCAGCAATAACGCCGTTTTTAGTTTTCTCCCTGCCTTAAAGCCTTCCCCCATAGAAAGTCTTCATTGATCAACAGGGTTTTATCTGTGTCACTGCCTTTGTTGGCATAACTAACGTAACTGGGATAACGTCTCCATGCCGAACGTAACATTATGGCTAATCACTACATCACCCTTGAGCTTCAATGTCAATCGGTGCTAATGACCGTTACAGCAAATGCTTGGTTAACACTGACGGGCGCCACTCCCCGGTACCAGCGATACATACAAACAGATAATGATAAGACCTGTCGCAGATTTTTCTACAGCTGCTAAGGTTGCTTTGCTCCCCAGACACTCGGCATCAGTCTACTTTGCCAGTCAATCTCTTTAACTTCGATAAGGTGGCAACTTGGCGAGACTACGGCGGCAAATGTCGCTTGCCCAGGATTACGCTTATTCACCACCTCAACTCTCTAACTGTTTAACCAGAATATAATCCGGTGACATTTAAGTAACTGAGTAGCTGTGCTGTGGATTCCTTTGGTGCTATTGTCTCGGCGGGTGTATTATTGGCTATAATCAATTGAGGATTGTGTGTCTTCTAGCTGCGTTATTGCGTAACATCTCTGTTTCTAATTGGGCTAATTTTGGTATGTAATTGACTATTGCTTGCGATGATTCCAATCGATTGTTAAATGACTCGAAACAGTCGTAGATAAGTATTGCTGGTGATAGTGGCACGATGCACATCGTGACCAGGCATTTAGTTTTCTGCTAACTTGTAGTGGCATACCGAAGTGGTGCAAGTTATAAATACGTGTGGCTACCCTGTAACAAAGTGCCCATTGGTAACCAGTGCGTCGCTGACAATATATAACGCGGTATCTTGTTCTTCCCATGTCAGAAGTAGAATCATGCTATCTCCCGTCCCCAAACAGCGATCGTGAACCGTTGCGGCAGAATTTCGTTAGCCACCTCTGCCCAACAGTGTTTTCAGTTGTTAGTTCTTAGCAGTTAAGCGCTCGACGACAACTGTGGCAATGAAACGCAACTATCTCGATTACGTTGACCAGTAAACAACCTGATGGCGACGACACAGACGTAACCACCTTACCTCATGGAGATGCTAGCCTATTGCTAAATATTCGTCTGGGCATTGTCAAGCGTCATGGTTACCAGCGCTGAATACGCAAAACATAATGCTCAACTCGTTTCCTGTAACGACCTTGTGCATCATGCTTAATTACAGAAAGCGGCGTTTATATCAACGAATAATATTTTATAAACCAGCCCGGCTCAACACGGTGCCTAAGCAATGCTGTGTAATTTTAGTGTTGGTAAACTCGTTAAACTCGCAGTGGTGGCTTGATTTCCTCCAGGCTGTAAATCATGACCGCTGCTCTAGTGCTTTAGACGTCTGACCGAATCATTTTTAAGCTGTTACTGAATTGTAGCGCAAGCCAGCTGATGTCAATAACTTGTGAAACATTTTGTAGGTGTGACATTAGTTAACAGGTGAACAAACCACAAGAAAAGCAGGCACAACCCGCAGCTTAAAAACAAGGTGGTGTATTACTCATAAACCTGGCAATCAAGCAGAACGACACAATGGAAGCATGACAGATACCGCAGTAGTAGAGAATATCTCATTGAGTGACGTGCTACGGATGGTAGCTCATATTTTTAGCACTAAGTTAACTCAAAATATGCTTAGTAAAGTCGACGTTAATCTTTTGATTATTCAGGCATATGAGAATATTCAAATAGTAATACGGGCACAAGATATGAGCACCGCTTAAAATAACGGTGACTTATTAACATCTGTTAAAGTACGCACTCTTTCCAAAATGTAATGCCAGTGTTATTAATTTCTTAATATTGCTTTAAGTAACGCTAAATAGTCGTGACGTCAATACAGATTAGAACAAAAGCTCGTGAATACGTGACGCCAAGTTCGTGGTAAGCTCGTGGTATACGTGAACGCCAAGCGAACAAACTCGTGAATTACGTGAACATGGCGCGAACAACTCGTGGTACGTGACGTAAGCTTCGTCTTCATCACTAGATTTAATCACTAGTTATATTTATTGCTGATAATGAGAACCAAAGCTCCCCTTAAGTACGGTTTTATGTTTTGCATCTTGCTTGTTAAGTTGACTGTCTAGCGAAAAACTAGCAGACCAGCGATCGCGGGACGATCATGAAAATGGCAATTAACGAGTCACCAATACAAAGATGTGTGGCGTCGCTTCTCAAATCCCCAGTTAACTTTCCTCTTAAGCCGCTGGATTAAAATCAGAGCCACTCTTGCTCAACTTTGCATTGGCTAAATTGTTATTCACCCTCTGCATCTGCCATATCCTCTACGCCAAATAGTCTTGAGAAGTTTCACGTACAAATGATTGATTCTATGGCGGCATTACAGATGTGACTGCGGCGACGAGGTAATAACCGAGGCCAGCCCGTCTGCTCCATTAAATAGATTGATCCGGCTCGTCATGGAATGTTGTAATGGCAATTTCATATATTTCAAATTATTTTATTAGAAACTGTTATTTTACTGATCGGCGCAGTAATATCTTATCATAACACGATTGAGGTGCGAAGGACAATAGGCGTCACTTTGGCATTTTTGCTAGTGAGCGCGGCAGTCACTGCATGTCGTGCTTGGGTTTAGGTCGTGTGTGCAGCTAACGCCGGTCGCGTATAACAAATGAAACGATACTTGAAGTGACGAAAATCTACGCAAAGCACTCTTCTCGCATCATCGGTAACCTTTCATTCTTATGTTCGACAACGTTCTTCGACAGCGTCTAAATGCGAGTCAGCTTAGCAAGTTATGATGCCTTTCAACAATCTTTAGGTAATAATTACGAAATATAATATTGTTTCGGTAAAAAATGACCGATAGTAAAACCTGGGATTTGTTGCTGACTTGACATCAACCATTGTGACAAGCTGTTTTAAAATGTGTACTTACTAACGCATAGCATTGATCTATTCATCCATGAGGCGAAAAGAGTGTAGCGAATGTGAGGCTGGCTTCCGTCGTCAAAGAGACATCGCGACGTGTGCCTGACTGAAATAACTGTAGTTAACGCTCTTTGAGCTGGCAGCACCGGAAACAGACATGACCAGAGTATTAAGCTTTCTCACCCGCTATAATATTGCCACGGCTGAGACTCATGGCGCAGTGGAACACCAACAGATGCAATCGGCCGACGCGTTAGTGACTGACTACCTTAGTTGATGAAATTGTCGGGAATCCCAACCATCAGTTTCATCTGCTGCTGGCTATACGGTAACGACCACAATGCAATCGACCAACGCTTGTTGTGGCAGCGTGTCAGGGCTGCGGTACTACGTAACTAAGTATGCCGAGGTAACCATGGCAATGCACGCCGTCAGGCTTTCACCTAACCTTTCAAAGCCAGCCTGATAATCAGTAAACAAGCCCGCTATTTCGTTGGCGATATCAAGCCAAGTCACACGGGATCTGATAAATCACCTGCCAGTGTGCTGGCAACATTCTACGCGCTCGTTCGTTGCTTGTAGCGACTTTGATAATCTCGCTTTACGCGATGACCATGCGCCTTCGCAATTTTACGGCCTTCAGTAGCTGCGCCAGCTTCGGAAATAAGTCGTGTTCATGTCTTTCTGAGCTTCGCAGCCGGGCTTTGGCGAGATTCGCTTCTACTGATTTTTAAGTTCAATTCCCTTGCTCGATCTCACTTTCAGGTATTCAATACTTCAGTATCTTTGATCTGTGTAGTAATTGATTTGGCAACTTGCAGTGAGCAATAATTTGTTATGACAACGACAACCAAGATTCAGCTGGCTAACAACAGTGGCAACGACTGCTTTTTCAAAAATCTGATGATTTTATGCAGCGTTGACGGCATAGTCTTTTGTGATTGTATCGTTTAAGTAAGTAATAAAAACTTGCTGGCTATAAGCATAGAACGGACTGGCTGTATAATAAACTTTCGGAAGCAATGCCAGGCGCCAGTACAGAAGCCAGAGCGAGTCCTAACCGTATTCATTATGGCAAAGCGATAATTCCCTTGAACTCAGCGGTTGTGGAGGAGCTTGCGGCACGGACACATTTAGTTAGATAACATCGTGCCGTCTTCACTTTGGTTGACATCTAAAGCAGCTGATTTTGGGCTCTTTTGATTAAGGTAATCCAAATAATTCACGCAACTGCTCCAGTTTCGGCAACTGCTTGAATGCCAGCACCAAAAACCTTTGAGGAGACAGCACCAACTAACGGCAAATTTCTAGCGTGTTCGCCAGGAATTTGTGCTCGTGTAAATTTCATAGATTTTCTGCTGGCACAACTGAGGCCAGCGGCGGCGTTTCAACGGATGCGAAGCTGGTATTGATTGGGCTGGAATATACATTGTGCCATCCGGCGTGACGGTAACAATCAGGAATGCGGCTATCTATAGGAATGGCGTGGAGTATTAGGTAATAGAATGCGGAAGTTAGTGCTAGATGACTTACTGCCAGCGGCCGCTGCTGTGTGTCGATTTGCTTCATTGTTTCTGGTGTTGTAGGGATTGGTACTTAATTTCTAATTGCCTAAATATATTTAAACTCAAAAGTGCTAATTCCTGTCTAGTCATATTTCTTCAGGTTTTAACTCTTCTCATCGTCTTTACTCAATTGTTTATTTAATTCGTCCATATTGTAATAAAAATTGCAAACTTAAAAAGCAATCAGCGAACATATCTGTCGTAACGGTATTACAGCAAATAGTTGAGCTTTGAGCTATTCAACATCATCAATAGCCGCTAACACATCATTTAGTGCTTGAACTGCGATCTTCAACATCAAATCGTGACCCAGACGAAAAACTATTCATATGTTAATTTTCTGATAGTTAACACGTAAACTCAGGCATACTTGTGGGAATGCTGGTAACGACGCTTGTTGTTCTTGTATTCATGAGATAATTTTCTGTAGTTCATCGGCGAACATTCCTGCTATTCACAGGCGACGCTACTGTCGAGACAACATTATATCGTTCTGTCTCAAACAACTCAGCATTAGCAACCGATTCCAAGTAATTGTGTGCTTAACATCACCAAACATCACAATCAAAACACAAGCTATGCTAACGGTGACGAGTGTTGCTCTGATTTTCATGATTCAATGCCGAAACCAACGAAAGTCATGGCGTTAGCCTGTATAACCAGTAACAAAGTCGAGAAATGCTATGATGACGCTCACGCGATTGCTTTTTCCCCGGTTCAGTGACGACTGCCTTCAGCCCCTAACGGGTCAGGTTTCATCTGGGGCCAGCAACACTGTCAGCAAATCTAATCGCCAAATATCCTTGCTGTTGATAATTGATACTCTCTATTCCGTAATTATTGCATCAGTGTGAGCTACTAGCATCCTGCTGCAATTTCTTCGATACCTATCAGGGAGTCGGCGTGCGCAACCGAAACTGACCAAATATTGCTATTGCGAATAGAAGCATTTGCTGGCTTTGTTCTGTTAACTCAGGTATCTGCATTTAATTTCAACAGTGCAACCACAGTTAATTCTACGAAGCTATGGTGATAATACAAATCTAATTCGGAAACGCGCTTTACAGTGTCATCGGGGCATGGCAAAGCCAGTCTCTGTTTCCGTGGTCATATAAGCAAGCATCATAGATGCTACTGTACTGTTGGTCTATTCTTCCGTGTTGCCATGATTGCATCCCTTTGAATTTTGGGTTTGCTGGGGCCTTGCTGATAGCGTATCATCGGGAATTTTGCGATACTGACTGCCGATCGCTACGTCGGAGTTAACCGATAATCCACACTTCTCCCAAAACCCGTAGCTGATGGGGCGACAAGCACTCATGTGTTATCTATCAGTTACGCAGTCATTGCTGCCACCGCATCGTCTTTCTCACACCTTGTTTCTGAAAACTATCCCTGATGTTATTGCCACAAATAAAAACGACAGACAGAGACTCGCAAAGATACACGAGGTCAACAGCAGTTGATAGTACACCAGGAAGAAGTGGGTATCACCACACATCTTCTTGTTGAGAGCGAACCAGATTTACCGTAGTTTCTGTAAGCTGGTCCTTAAAGAGGGTTGAGTCTGTTGTATTTTGCCTGAGACGCGTTGACGTGGGAATTAAAATTAGGTCAGCAGGCTTGCCCAAAGCCTGTTACGGATACGGGTAGTGCGTGGTCTAAATCGTATACCCGATACCATAAGAAATGTGCTTGTAACCACGGGCAAACAGTTTCGTTCCTTCATCAATCAAGGCCATCACCATGGTGCCAGTTCTGAATTAGTTCGCAGCCAACTGGTTCATCTGTTAGCAGCCGATTGTGTTCCTCGATGTACTTTAGTGTGATTTTGTTGCATCAAATAGTTATTCACCATGAATACAGTGCTTTCACCACAATGCACATCTCCCCAGTCTGCCAGAGATCGGCTTGATAAGCACTCTGTTCGCTGTTGAGTGCCTGATAGCAATTGAAGTGCTTGTTTCCGCATATTTGAGGTTTATTTTTACTCAATAAATTCCCGCATATTTAACAGGCATTTCACTGCTTTGTTGCGCGAGGGCGTCAGATTGACGCACGCTTGGCAGCGTTATTGCGGACTCTTCAACCATGCCATCGCTAGCTTGAGGCCTGCCAACACCACCCATTCACGGCGTAGTTTTCTTTGTCGACGAAACGACATAATACGCATTGACGTTCAGTGTTGCTGTTGCCCCGTAAGATAGTTCACTGGGTTTGACAAATGCCAGTAGTGTTATCTGCGTTGCAATCGGGGAATAGCATGCTCGCTTGCTCTGCAAATGGGAAGCTGAGGACAACATCATATCGAAGAAGGTACTAGCTTGTGTCAAAGCAACTGTGCCGATTGGTTTTGCGCCTCGAGACATAACAGGAGTTAAAAACATTAAATGTTCAGTCTCGCCATTTCTACGCGACATCAGCTTCCCATTTCTTGAATTTGTGTTGTTCGGTTTCTTCAGAGGCTGTTACGGCCGCTTCGCCAGCTCAGAGATGATGTCGCAGTCGCCTGCTGCGTGTGAGTACGTGCCATGCGTGATATCTCTCCCGCGCCGTGACCAAAGATTTAGCTTTACGTTAAGAAATTTTCTCCAAAAGCTCCGTATTTAATGTTGTCGATGCTTCAATAAACCGATTTTAAAGACAGTCCGTCATTGAGATGATACCAGGCAACGTTCTTAGTCACGAACTCATCGCCGTCCGTGGCCACCTGCTGCATGCTTCGATATAGGCTTGTTTTTAATATTCATTAGTGACGGTTTCGGTTTGAGATGAAATGGGCTTGACCATTGATTACGCCATACCCTATTAGGCAAATCCGGGGGAGTATTATTCTCGATGATGAACTTGTCACCGTGGACACACCACACCACACCACAGAGCGTACACAGAGGCGCGTATCACATTGCAGTCGCCTTGCCGAACTACAAAGACACTGCGCCGCACTGGCGGCAGCAAACCAATAACCGTAGAATTGAAGATGAGCAAGTTGGACTGTGTGGATGAAATAAATGTTGTTCAATTCACACCACCGTGATTGCAAATA
This sequence comes from Nostoc sp. C052, assembly GCF_013393905.1. Classification (GTDB taxonomy): domain Bacteria; phylum Cyanobacteriota; class Cyanobacteriia; order Cyanobacteriales; family Nostocaceae; genus Nostoc. The sequence continues at coordinate 46,185 of NZ_CP040279.1, read as the reverse complement.
CTGATTAACGTCAGAACATTGTTGATACACATCAAAATTATTCTCCTGTCGATTTATTGAGCATGCAAAATACCGGGCATTTCGACGCTTGCGCCACATCAACGACGACACAATTATTGTTGCCGAGAATCATAGTACACACGCTGGGATCGATGCGACTATGTCGTTGTGAAGCATATTCAAGACAGATTTCATGTATATCGTGAAGCAGTTGGCGTCGCATGAAAAATCTAGAGGTTGGTTTAATGAAGGTCCCGCAGCTCATGGTGACGGTTACGAAAGTTAGCGAGTAGGCCGTAAGAAGAAGGATGCAAGATTTTTTCGTTACCGAATTATTGTTCATCACTTCAGAAGCAACCCCAAAGGATTCAAGGTATACAGTCTGGCAGCGTCGTAAACGCCTGCTTAACAACGATTTGCCGACGCAATCACCCAGATGCTGAATGGGCACGAGTCAGATTTATGCCGCCCGGCGGCAGCAGCTGTTTCAGAAAACGTAGATGATGCATTCTGGCATATGACACTGATGACTTTATTGCTGGAGATAGTTGCCGCAGATTGTGTTGCGATAATGCTCAGATATACGATGTTAAAGAGAAGTCCGCAGTGCCGTAATTTGCAGGTATCCTGTTTCATTTATTTATTGATTTGATAATGGAGGCCGTTCCGAACCAGATGGTTAACAGTTTAACAGGAATAGAGTTTGGCAAAGCGCGTTGGTCAAGATTTTTATCGTTCACTTTGGCTAGATTGATATCGATCTGTAAACGTGAGCAGTATCGCGTAGCGAAGTGTAGTAGCGGCGTTAATACGGTACTAAGAAGGCTCATTGGAGCACGGACTACGTAATCAACCCAGCAACGAAAACCAGTTTGGATTGAGCTGCGGGAGAACATCATGATGACAGACAGCTCAATGCCAAATATGAATTACCAAGACAAGATTAATTCAGTTAAATTGACAGAATAAAACTGACAGCCTTAGCCGAAACAGTCTAATCTCAATACATGAGGATTGATAATTTAGTCAATTGCTGTGAATTGGGATGCAAAACCAGTGTTAATTGGAATCTTCTGTTCTTCGTAATGCCACTGTTCTTCATGAAAGCAACATAATAATGAAGTATTGATGGCGCAGAGGTTGGGGCAATTGTCGATTTGCTGTTCGGATCACTAGTTTGAGCGGCTGAAAGACTGGCACTAGTCGGATGTACTTGCGCTCTTTCCATACCATGCAAAGACAAAGTGCTGAGTGCCACTTCATCTGATATCGACACCAGGATGCCAGCCCCGAAGAAATAGCAAAATCATAGAGATACGGCAACGCCTACAGGGTCGGCACAGACACGCGAGCTCTGCTGCGAAATGTTGGCAGCACGCGCTGCAATTACAAAACTATGTACAATAGCTCCGGCACATTCTGACTGGTCCTGATTAAAACTATCATACCGGTATGAGGCAGGTGAATATACCCACAGCTGATTTGTTTACGTCGCAATACCTATTACTGTCGGCTGCCCGACGGGAACACCAGCCCGGGGTGGTTAATTGAAGATAGAAAGTGGGCAACTCCTCAAAAGAAATCAATATAAAATCTGCGGTGCGGTGGATTATTGCTGACAGAAATAAAGAATGTTGTCTAAGCTGAGTGCGGTCAAAGAAGAAAACATAGGCTGGATTTATGTAGCCGTCAGGTGTGTTACATCTCCTTGCACCGGCAAATGTAACCCGAGTGAAGCACTGTGCCGCAACCGAGTTTGATGTCGTGACCAATAATCCTACCACTGACACTAGCTCATGACTGTTATATGAAAATTTTGTTGTAAGGTATCAAGAAAGAATATTACCGCTGAGGTAATCAAGCGAAAATAAAAGACGAGGCGGCATCATCGTACGTCTGAAGAACTACCCGACGGGGAAAGCTGAAAGACGAAGAAGCAAAAATGAGTTGGCCCGACATAATAGCAACTTTCAATAAATATTCATACGACTGATGAACACATTGTAGTCTGAAACCAGGAGTAGAATTTTTACTATGACAGTGTATATGTGCTGAAATAGATGTAATTGAACGTACTTCAACTGATTAAAAATTTTCTCTACTGAAAGCTATACAGGAGCGCTAGCTGGTGCTGTAGAATCTGTTGCCTTTGATCAATAGCGCCGTCATCTTGAAAAATTGAAATCCTGGAGTTAGTTATTTGTTATCACCTGAAGGTAGGGAGAAAACAGCAGTGAATGATACCGTCAAAGCTTGATCGCTGCACTTACCAATACGGCTGGTATGCTGATGTTGATGGTCACATGGGATGTGGAGTCTGAAATTGAGCAGTTATCACAAAATATGTCAGCGAACATGAACCTATTGATTGTTGTTATGTCTCATACCTTTAAACATATTACGGTAACAATATCGTTTTTCTTTGACTGGCGTATATTTGTATCACGAAGATGTATGGACGATTGAAGAAAAACAAAGACTATATAAAAGATAAAATAATTATTCAGCCATGCTTACCAAACTATGCTTTTCTAGAACATGTTTTAAAAGAATTGCGAAATAATACGTGTATTTTATGGGAACAAATAATAGTGGGGGTTTTCAAAACTCTTTACTGAAGCTTGGGAAAGGGTGAAACAGCTGACGGGGCCATCAGATGACGATCTACCCAAGATTTGGTCGCATTGAGTTAAATTTTATTTCGAATAAAAATCAATATTAATGGTTAATTGAAGCAATAAGCAATCAATAAAAGGTAAATCATGAATAAGAAGAAGCGGTTGAGCGCAAGAAAACGAAAGAGCAATAGTTATTCGCTAAACGACATTGTTAAGCGATGAAGATGCTACACCAGAATAATGCACCAGAACGTTGGCGAACAGAAAACGGTGATTATCGCTCAACTAAACCTATGCAAAGCCTTGGTATTATGGCGTTTGACGACAAGCGATCCGTAGCATTGAAAAGAAATATTGGCTTTGTTCGGTGAAGAATATTGAGCGCAGATGCAATAAGAATACTATGGATGTCGTTGTTATACCAAAGAAGATAAGTTTGTGTTGGTTATACATATTTAGCTAGGAATATGCTTTTTTGCCAACAAGATTTACATTGAAGCGCTGGAAGATTGAAAAAATTTTGATAATAACAATACCGATGGCAGTTCAGTCAAGGAGGCTATTCAAAATTGAAGTTATGCCAGAGTTTTCTGAATCCATGTCGTCGCTACCTAATCAGCAGCGATGGAATGAAGCTAATCGTGACGCACTTTACCAAGCTCTCAAAAATTATAATCAGAAGCGTCTATATCAATAGTCATTTCGTTCAAAAGCCGAACTGTTGGAATGGCTGGACGAGGAACGCGAAACTGATGACAATGGTGAACCTACTGATGCAAAGATTTCTAAATCGGAAGTTAGAAAAACTAAAGAATTTAGAACAACAGGGATTTTCAGACAATGAAAGCAGAAGAATTAAAGAAATTAATTATTAGTATTGTTCAAGAAAAGCCTAGATTTTTTGACCAGTTTGTACTAAAGATATCAAAGCTCTGCTACTAGAATATTATAATATTTCTGTAACTGAGAAAATGATTATTAAAGTGATGATGCAAGTAGTAGAAGAGGGGGTATCAAATTTGGCGGGGATGGTTACGAGCGTGGGGATGGTAGCACTCAACATGGGCTGATGAACACGCAGTAGCTGGGTCAAAACTGACAGGAGTTCATAAGTATTGGTGGTTTAATATTTAGTTAACCTTTAATTAAATGAATCTAAATAAAGAATTTAATAATGAATAATCTAGATCGTCTCTTGACGATATTAAAAGAACAAGCAGACTTGATTGATCAACTTAACACACGTTCTAACTTCAATAAAGTATAACAAAGGCTGTTTTGGATTATGGTAAACCTTTTGTAATCAGGTCAAATCACTATTTAAAGGTGAACGTAGCTTGCTTTGAAAACTGCTTAAAAGGATTGTTGAGGTATCCAAATCAAATCTACTGTGAGGATTTGATTATTAGTGAGATATTGATATAGCTGTATCCCATGCTTGGTTGCCATAATGATGGAGAATTACTGATCCAACTTGATAGGTGAGCGGTTTAAAGGTAGTGCTTATTTTGGAGTAGTCTTCACCGATGATTTTGTAAGGGGAAATAGCCCAAAGACTAAATGTTATGGAATCCTAGATAACGATTTCATGAATGAACACCAGCTATTACGAGAAGGATTTCACTCACGCACTACTTACCGAGGCGATAGACGCTCAATGATTAGTGCGGCGTACTCGCCGTTAGCATCGCCTCTACACCATTCTTAGAGGAAAATCAACAGCGTAGGCATAGCCCGTCGTAGACATCGCATAAAAAGAGTTGGTCATCCCGCAACCAAGCTTTAGCTATTCAATCAATCATTGGAGGTTTTCAGACTATGCAGCAGGCTGTTCTAAATTACCTGACAACTTTGTTCTTTTCTGTTCAGTTTTTGGCAGTGTCAAAATACCGTCTTTATAATCTGCGGTGACATTAGTATTTTGAACCTTAGCAGATAGAGAATTACACGTTGGAACCCACATAGTAGAATTCACTTCTGTAGTGCCATTGTTTTCGGTTTTAGTTTGACTTGCGCTCGTATCGTGAACAGCATTTTGGGTGACTTGAATATCTAAGTCTTTAGCTTCCAGTCCCGGCAGTTCTAGCTTCAAATGCAGAGCATCATCAGTTTCTTGTAGTTTCAGCCGCAGGAACTTTGATAAAATCTCTGTCAAACCGCGCAGATGGTACTCTGGTGTCTCCAAGCAAGCCATTAACGTGACGTTTAAAGCGTTCAATTCTGCCAGGCTGTAACGAACCAGTGCCATAACTTTTCTCGAAAATTCAGCTATTGTTTAATCGTTTTTTTGCACTTGGTTTGTGCTTATGTATTTATAATAAGTATGGTTAAAACCGTAAATTCGGTTTTCATCACCTAATAAAAGGATGATACGCACGCGTCAAAGGCATGAAAAAGATTACGGGTTACTCTATTTTGAGGTTCGGTAAACCCGAATAATAACTATTAATGTCATTAATAATCAACTAATAAATCTCCTATTGAACGGGGATAGTAGTCAGGCGCGTTATATTTCAAAAAACAATCACACTCGTTCTACTGCTTTCGCCGTCGCACTATTCAATAAGCATTTTCGATTTAGTCATCGGGAAACTGCCAAGATGAAATACTTTCTACATCTTGCTACCGCATTGAATACAAGTAACATCAAATGCTGAATTCATCCACCATACCGCAGCACGACATGACAGAAAATATTATTAGGTTGGCATCTTATACCCCGATGCCATTGCTGTAGTTGGTCAAGATTTTGAAAAGGTAATTATCAGACATTTTAATCACCACGAAACCCTACTTAAACGCGCCTCATTTTTCTTGTTGAATGGGGACTTAAATTTTTGAATCATTGCCTGTTCTAAAGTTTGCCGTGTGCGTCGTTACCGGAGCATCCCACCAAAACCAATATAATCGCCGTCTCTATCTGATAGCGATAATGTCTCGGTAACTGCTGATGTAATCTTTACAGCCATGAGTTCACGCCAGCGTTTGTTACACGACAGGTTTCGCCAACATAGCAATTCAGCAGCAGAATCAATCACAAAATACAAAAGCTGCTTGCCCAAAACATCTGGCATCCGGTAAAGCCATTGGTTGTAAATGCAGCGTAAACGGGTCTATCGTCTTCAAATGCACTGGAGCTAGGTCACATGTCGCCGCCGCACTGGCTTGGTTTCACTCACGTTGCTGATAGTCCAAATCCGCGCTTTTCACTTTAGCAGGGCATCATCATCATCACCTCTGCTCTACGTGCTGGTGGGGTTTCACTTCTGGAAATAGTTTGCTGATTGCTCTTCCGTATTACGGGGAGTTTGCCAACCAGTAGATTATCCCCATTAACGGGTTTAGAGCGATGCCTATGGCGGGCGGGTATGCCATCGCATTTTGAAACCGGAAACGGAACAATAAACTTATTTTTGCGCCAAATGCGTGACGCGAGGGATGCAAAATATTGTTGTTTCGTCACAATGCCCTTATTTGGGCATCGTCTGGTCAATCTCTTCTGTGTTGTCAGTCCAGCCACGAAAGCATCAACTGCTCAAATAATGATAACACTAGCGCTTGGTGTTAGAGCGCATACAATGGGTTGCACCAAAGAAACGGATGGTGCAACCAACTCAACATCCTCGAAAACTCGGTATAGCGTGGTTCCAAGACGAAAATGCGATCGCGAATGTCGCTGATAGCTAAGAAAAGTTCAAAACAACGCTCATAGGGGATGGCGGATCACAAAAGCACAGAAAGCTTCTTCGCACACCATTAATTCACCAGAGCGATCGCATTTGTCGAGTGCATCAGCAGGACGATAAGTGCATTAGCAAAAGCGGCAGTAAACAGTCAAAAGATTTTTAGGTAATCCTATCGTAGGCATTGCCAAGGGTAAATTTATATTGCTTAAACCCTGAGCCTGTGAATTCTGCTGTGCCTTTTCTGCTGCAAAGACTCATATCTACACCAAAAATGGAGCCGCCAGAACCAACCTGTTGTCAGCCAGTTAGAAACATTAGCCTCCGCACCAATGTCAGCTACTAACATTCTCGCTCGTTCATCTTGCCGGAATAAGAATTCTGTATAGGCTTGTGGATGATGCTGAGATTGAAAGCGATGTGCCTAACCTCTGTGGCAAGTGTATAACGATCATCTTGCACCATTTTTATCCCCATACACATACAACCTTCAGACTTCGGTAATGTATAGCTTTTCCGACCGTTTAGATAGCCAGCAATTACAGTCAGCACACAGCGTAACCGCTCACTAGAGGCGGAGTTGCAGTTACGGCAAGCCATCAACCAGTTAGAAAAGTCAATAATCAATTAGAAACAACCAACCAACATTACAACAGGAGAAAAGCAGTAAAGGATGAGGTGATTAGCCATAATGCTAAGCTCGGTATGGAGAACAAGAAAGACCTCAGTCCCCTGCCAGCTATGCCAACAAGGGCAAGGACACAGATAAAATTCTGTTGCTGATAACTGAAGAATTTCTAAGTGGTGAAGGCTTTAAGTCAGGAGAATTAAAGTAATTTTTTCCTTACAAACTAATTACATAATCACCACTAAGTTTATGTAATTAGTGGATTTTAAATTACTAAATTGTATAGCAAATTATAATTACTTGGACTGGTCTACGACTAGTCTACAACTGTTCTAAGACTGCTCTACGACTATTTAGGAATCGCTTCAGCAATTACTAATTTTTCTACGACTGGTCTACAACCTGTTCTGGGATCGCTCTACGACTGCTTTAGGAATCGCTATTTTTTTGTCCGCAACAATTCTTCGATTAGAGAATAAAATAAACGTACTCACTGCTTATTTTGTAACCTCAGCCATTTTTGGATGGTTTGAAGCGAAAAATGAAAATTTGGGATAAAAAAATTATTTTAGCAGTGTTAGGTGGATGGTTGACGCGATGCAATCAGCTAAAATTGACTACAAAAGAACTATCAAAAACGACAAAGCAGATCAGTTCACAGATGGAATGACAACGCCCATTTCACCAATCCCTAATCTCCAATGTCTAATAGCCACCAGGGAGAGAGCGTAGCATGACTACGGGCGATCTTCTTCAACACCAATGCCCAATGCAAAAACTGCTTTAGGCGATTTTGGTAAGGGCAGGGAGTGCGATCGCTTCGGAAATTAAGCATAGGTCGAAGAAGGTGGTTCGGCTAGCAAGAACCGCAGGCATCGTCGCGCCATTCATTGTCTAAGGCATTCTTCTAACTACTGCCGGGAGCAAAATCAAGAGCGGTGGCTTTTAGGTCTCGAAGGGGTTCGGTTATGCGATCCGCTGTTGTCATGCCAAACTTGCGTTTCTTTTGTAGCCGGGGACTTAGACCCGCCGAAGTTTGTTAAAGAAACAAAATCCACAAAAAAATTTTCCCCTATTTTTGACCTTTTTTGCAGAAACAACCGATAATTACCTCAAGAAGAACCGCTCAAACCGTGATTATTGATATATTTATCAAGAAATATTACAGTTTTGGCACTAGTTAATTGATTTGACTAAATTCGTGCATTTGAGAATATCTCTACAAAATCTCCAAATTCCCAATCCTCACCAACTACATTCAACATCTCCCAATATCTAGACAACATCTCCCAAATCTCCAATTTTTTTTTACCTTTTACACCTTTTAAATCATCCATTCACAAAATTCTCATTAGCTCAAAAATTCCCAAATCCAAACAGTTTCCAATACTTATAATAAGTCTCCCATTTGCTCCCCACAATTGGTAAATTATCGGAAATTCGCTTAAAAGCTTTTAAGCTCTGTAATCCATCTTTTGATGACGCACAGTACGCCTTATTTGGCGGAAAGTTTGTTGAGGTAAAAATCAAGAATCAGCCAAAAATGAGTCCGATAAAACTGCAAAGAACTACAAAAGTGACTGAGGTTTTACAACGCTTGTGTCCAATCAGCAGAGGCAGGGGAAAGAGTTGATAGACAATTAGTCCTTTTCCTCCTGTTTTCTTCTACCTCTACGTCAACGCAAAACTTCTTAACCGAAGGTCTTGGGAGTGTCGAGAGGGGACTGTGGCTACCAATTCAATTGGGAGGCAAGGTAAACACAGAGCGATCTCACCCGATCACAAAACTCAAAAACGACAAGTAGATCAGCTTCACAGATGGAATTACAACGCCCGTCATCAATCTTTTATCTTCAATGTCTAATAGGCCGCCAGGAGTAGAGCGAGCTTGCTCACGCCTCTTCCTCACACCAACACTAATGCCTAATGCCTAATGCCTAATGCCTAATGCCCAATGCCTGATGCCTAGCCTTCAGATGCAGTCGAGCTAGAGGCGAGAGAGTCAGTAGTGGGGGAATAGGAACAAGGAGAAGCGATCCGCCTGCAGTTACGCTCGTAGCCGCTAGAATTGAGATTGGGGATTTGGGCTTTGGTAGTTATAGTCTGGTAGTCATGATGGATTTGGTAGTCATGATGATTAATATCTATTTATATAGAGAGCGTGACTACGGTATCAGATTTTGATATAAAATGCGGTTCTTCAGTGGTGACTACCAAAAATGTAGAAAACCCAGCATTGCCAAGCCAGTACAGAAATGAAGGATCGCCCGTAGTCAGGTCAAGAATTGAGATTGGAGATTTGGGGTTTTGGTAGTCATGGTTTGGTAGTTACGATGAATTTGGTAGTCATAATGGTTAATATCTATTTTATAGAGGGCGTGACTACGGTATCAGAACTTGATACAAAATACCGCTCTTCTCAGTGGTAACTATCAAAAGCTGTATAAAATCCAGCATTAGCAAAACAGTACAACATTGAGATGGTGGCGCGGCTATGCCAGTGAAAAGACGCGGCAACGTAGTTGAAGTCTTGGGCATTGACTAGGGTGAAGCGCTTGCTCCCTTAGCGATCGCTTACGGTGGGATACTGTTGGCGAAAGTGTACAAACGCAGGGGACAAAAGTGTTACAACTCAAAGCCGCAACTACAGATTGAAGGTTTGAGCTACGTAATACTTAATAAGACAATAATGTATTACATTCGCCAACAGTATCCGGTGGCGGGTGCTGGGAGTTAGCCAGAAGAAAATAATAAAGCATACTACTGGAGCGATTGCCACAAAACAGGAGACGCGGCAACGCAGTTGCCAGTCCAGTTCACCACACCACAGATGCAATAACCGCGCTGACGATTCTGTGCGATGGCGTACCGTTTTTCTTGCCAACGCTAACCATAAGGTAAAGTAGTTAATATAGCTAAAGTAATAAATAAAAGTGATAAAAGTGCAATGCCGGAAGTTTAGCTTGTCGCCTTCTGCGATCGCTAATCATAGATTTGTTCCAGCCAGTTACCGTTACTAAAAACCCAATGAATGAATTTTGGGTGGCTGGACGCGATGATTTTCTCTAAGAATTTTGAGGAGCGTAGTTGCCGCATCTTGAGACGTTGCGCGTAGCTTGCACGAAGTGGTATGGCACTTTTCCAAGTTTTGCTGGCTGTCAAATCAGTCACAACCTGTTATCGCTTTCAAAACTTGTTATTACAAATGTCTAACCACAGATGCGGTATGGAGGCGTAGCTTGCTTCTACTGCGCGGCTACTGTTATGCCCTAAATTTTAAATAGGCATAACCACTATAACCGCCATGACAGATCGCATCGACCAAACATAGAGAAGCTTCAACATTAAAGGAAACAGGCAGCATCGGTCAATGAACCAATGTCTGAATTGGGTCTGATTCATCAGTATGAGGTACGCAAAAATATAAAGATGGTGAAATCTACCGGTATGTATACGCAAAATGGCAAGCACGAGCCAATTTTCAAGAGAAACCCGCTGGGATTGTCAAGCGCGGCAAGAACCCAGACTATACCTGTCACCACACATAGGCAGGGTCAGCGACAGGCTAGAACGACCAGAGGTCGCGTCGCGATCGCATATCAAGAGTATCGCAGCGGCCAGACGCGCTTGATAAAGCATCCTGATGAGAAAACGCGCTCATAGGAGTTATGCCAGAAGAAAAAATAAAACAATTAAAGCGATGAGTAACGGCTCGGTAGGCGATCGCCACCGGGGCGGGTACATCACAGGGAGATTCACACGCTGCCAAGCGCCGCCAACATCACCACAGCGATCGCGGAGACGCGGCAACGCCGCCGCGGTCAGGCAACGCAGTTGCCAGTCACACCAACGTCACCACAGCGAAGGCGAGAGACGCGATAAACAATAACCTGTTACTACGTAAATCTGTTATAGATTATTGTCCATAACCTGTTAATAAATTTGATCAAGCTAAATAACAGATAGCATATACATACGTTATGAGTTTATGCACTATTCTAACCACTAGTCATAACCCTGCTATGTAAGCATTATGGGTACAGACATTTAACATGTTATGCAGAGATGAACAGGTTATGATTAACCAGTTAACGCATATATCAACTTGTTAACAAAGACATGATACCTTCTTTCTACCTGTTACGTCTGTTAATTTAAATTAACAGACGTAACAGGTTAGAGAAGGTATCATGTCTTTGTTAACAAGTTGATATATGCGTTAACTGGTTAATCATAACCTGTTCATCTCTGCATAACGTGTTAAGATTGTCTGTACCCATAATGCTTACATAGCAAGGGTTATGACTAGTGGTTAGAATAGTGCATAAACTCATAACAGTATGTATATGCTATCCTGTTATTTAGCTTGATCAAATTTATTAACAGGTTATGGACAATAATCTATAACAGATTTACGTAGTAACAGGTTATTGATTTATCGCGTCTCTCGCCTTCGCTGTGGTGACGTTGGTGGTCTTGACTGGCAACTGCGTTGCCTGACCGACGGCGGCGTTGCCGCGTCTCCTGCGATCGCTGTGGTGATGTTGGCGGCGTAACATTAGCAGCGTGGTGACATCTCCCTGTGATGGCGTACCCGCCCTTTCCGGTGGCGATCGCCTACCGAGCCGTTACATCATCGCTTTAATAGTTATGTTTTATTATTTTCTTCTGGCATAACTCCTATGAGCGCGTTTTCTATCTCATCAAGTGCTTTATCAAGCGCGTCTAACCGCTTGCGATTTTCCCACTCTTGATATGCGATCGCGACGCGACCTCTGAATCAGTTCCTAGCCCTGTGCTACTGCTGACCCTGCCTATGTGTTGGTGACAGGTATAGTCTGGGTTCTTGCCGCGCTTGACAATCCCTTTTAGCCTAGCTTTTGGGTTTCTCTTGAAAATTGGCTCATTAGCTTGCCATTTTGCGTATACATACCAGTAGATTTCACCATCTTTTTTATATTTTTTGCGTACCTCATACTGATGAATCCAGACCCCAGATTCAGACATTGGTTCATTGACCAGATGCTGCCTGATTTCCTTTAATTGTTGAAGCTTCTCTATGATTTGGTCGATGCGGTCTGTCATGGCAGTTATAGTGGTTATGCCTATTTAAAATTTTAGGGCATAACTTCTGTAGCCGCGCTAGTAGAGGCAAGCTACGCCTCCATACCGCATCTATTGGTTAGACATTTGTAATAACAAGTTTTGAAAGCGATAACAGGTTGTGACTATTCTTTGACAGCCAGCAAAATTTCTTAGAGAAAGCGATGCCGTACCACTTCGTGAAAGCAAGCTACGCGCAACGTCTCCAAGAGTTGGCAGCAAGCTACGCTCCTCAAAATTCTTAGAGAAAATCATCGCGTCCAGCCCTTACCCAAAATTCATTCATTGGGTTTTTAGTAGCAATTTGAGTAACTGGCTGGAACAAATCTATGATTAGCGATCGCAAGAGAGCGACAAGCTAAACTTCCAGCATTGCACTTTTTATCACTTTTATTTATTACTTTAGCTATATTAACTACTTTACCTTATGGTTAGCGTTGGCAAGACAGAGAGCGGTTACGCCATCGCACAGAATCGTCAGCGCGGTTATTGACATCTGTGGTGTGGTGGACTGGACTGGCAACTGCGTTGCCGCGTCTCCTGTTTTACAATGGCAATCGCTCCAGTAGTTATGCTTTATTATTTTCTTCTGGCTAGCTCCCAGCTTACCCGCCACCGGATACTGTTGGCGAATGTAATACATTATTGTCTTATTAAGTATTACGTAAGCTCAAACCTTCAATCTGTAGTTGCGGCTTTGAGTTGTAACACTTTTGTCCCTGCGTTTGTAACACTTTCGCCAACAGTATCCCACCGTAGGCGATCGCTAAGGGAGCAAGCGCTTCACCCCTAGTCCAATGCCCAAGACTTACAACTACGTTGCCGCGTCTTTTCACTGGCATAGCCGCGCCACCATCTCAATGTTGTACTGTTTTGCTAATGCTGGATTTTATACAGCTTTTGATAGTTACCACTGAGAAGAGCGGTATTTTGTATCAAGTTCTGATACCGTAGTCACGCCCTCTATATAAATAGATATTAACCATTATGACTACCAAATTCATCGTAACTACCAAACCATGACTACCAAAACCCCAAATCTCCAATCTCAATTCTTGACCTGACTACGGGCGATCGCTTCATTTCTGTACTGGCTTGGCAATGCTGGGTTTTATACATTTTTTGGTAGTCACCACTGAGAAGAACCGCATTTTGTATCAAAATCTGATACCGTAGTCACGCTCTCTATATAAATAGATATTAATCATCATGACTACCAAATCCATCATGACTACCAGACTATAACTACCAAAGCCCAAATCCCCAATCTCAATTCTTGCTTGGCTACGGGCGTAGCTTGCAAAGGCGGATCGCTTCTCCCTTGTTCCTATTCCCCCACTACTGACTCTCTCGCCTCTAGCTCGACTGCATTCTGGATTAGGCTAGGCATCAGGCATTGGGCATTAGGCATTAGGCATTAGGCATTAGGCATTGGGTGTTGGGTGTTGGGGAAGAGGCGATGCCAAAGGCCGCAAGCTACGCTCTACTCCCCTGGCGCCCTATTAGACATTGAAGATTAAAGATTGATGAAACGGGCGTTGTAATTCCATCTGTGAAAGCTGATCTACTTTTGTCGTTTTTGAGTTTTGTGATCGGGTGAGGCGATCGCTCTGTGTTACCTTGCCTCCCAATTGAGATTGGTAGCCACAGTCCGCTTACACCTCTCGACACTCCCAAGACCTTCGGTTAAGGAAGTTTTGCGTTGAGGGCAGTAGAGGTAGAAGAGAAACAGGAGGAAAAGAACTAATTGTCTATCAACTCTTTCCTCCCCTGCCTCTGCTTTGATTGGACACAAGCGTTGTAAAACCTCAGTCACTTTTGTAGTTCTTTTGCAGTTTTATCGGACTCATTTTTGGCTGATTCTTGATTTTTACCTCAACAAACTTTCCGCCAAATAAGGCGTACTGTGCGTCATCAAAAGATGGATTACAGAGCTTAAAAGCTTTTAAGCGAATTTCCCGATAATTTACCAATTATTGGGAGCAAATGGGAGACTTATTATAAGTATTGGAAACTGTTTGGATTTATTGGGAATTTTTGAGCTAATGAGAATTTTGTGAATGGATGATTTAAAAGGTGTAAAAAGGTAAGAAAAAATTGGAGATTTGGGAGATGTTGTCTAGATATTGGGAGATGTTGAATGTAGTTGGTGAGGATTGGGAATTTGGAGATTTTGTAGAGATATTCTCTCAAATGCACGAATTTAGTCAAATCAATTAACTAGTGCCAAAACTGTAATATTTCTTGATAAATATATCAATAATCACGGTTTGAGCGGTTCTTCTTGAGAGTAATTATCAGTTGTTTCTGCAAAAAAAGGGTCAAAAATAGGGGAAAATTTTTTTTGTGGATTTTGTTTCTTTAACAAACTTCGGCGGGTCTAAGTCCCCGGCTACAAAAGAAGCCGCAAGTTTGGCATGACAACAGCGCGATCGCATAACCGAACCCCTTCAGACCTTAAAGCCACCGCTCTTGATTTTGCTCCCGGCAGTAGTTAGAAGAATGCCTTAGACAATGAATGGCCGCGACGATGCCTGCGGTTCTTGCTAGCCGAACCACCTTCTTCGACCTATGCTTAATTTCCGAAGCGATCGCACTCCCTACCCCTTACCAAAATCGCCTAAAGCAGTTTTGCATTGGGCATTGGGTGTTGGGGAAGAGGCGATCGCCCGTAGTCATGCTACGCTCTACTCCCCTGGTGGCCCTATTAGACATTGGAGATTAGGGATTGGGTGAAATGGGCGTTGTCATTCCATCTGTGAAACTTGATCTGCTTTTGTCGTTTTTGAGTAGTTCTTTTGTAGTCAATTTTAGCTGATTGCAATCGCGTCAACCATCCCACCTAACACTGCTAAAATAATTTTTTATCCCAAATTTTCATTTTTTCGCTTCAAAAGCCATCCAAAAATGGCTGAAATTGAAGTTACCCAAAATAAGCCTAGTGGGTACGTTTATTTTATTCTCTAATCGAAGAATTGTTGCAGACAAAAAATAGCGATTCCCTAAAGCAGTCGTAGAGCAGTCCCAGAACAGTTGTAGACCAGTCGTAGAGAAATTAGTAATTGCTGAAAGCGATTCCCTAAAGTAGTCGTAGAGCAGTCTTAGAACAGTTGTAGACTAGTCGTAGACCAGTCCAAGAGTAATTGTAATTTGCTATACAATTTAGTAATTTAAAATCCACTAATTACATAAACTTAGTGGTGATTATGTAATTAGTTTGTAAGGGAAAAAATTACTTTAATTTCTCCCTGACTTAAAGCCTTCACCACTTAGAAATTCTTCAGTTATCAGCAACAGAATTTTATCTGTGTCCTTGCCCTTGTTGGCATAGCTGGCAGGGTTACTGGGGTCTTTCTTGTTCTCCATACCGAACTTAGCATTATGGCTAATCACCTCATCCTTTACTGCTTTCTCCTGTTGTAATTGTTGGTTAGTTGTTTCTAATTGGTTATTGACTTGCTCTAACTGGTTATTGGCTTGCCGTAACTGCTTAACTTCCGCCTCTAGTTGAGCAGTTACGCGCTGTGCTGACTGTAATTGCTTGGCTGTATCTAAACGGTCAGAGGAGCTATACAATTACCGAAGTCTGAAGGTTGTATGTAGTATGGGGGATAAAAATGGTGCAAGATGATCGTTATACACTTGCCACAGGGGAGTTAGGCGCACATCGGCTTTCAATCCTCAACATCATCCACAAGCCCTATACAGAATTCTTATTCCGGCAAGTTGGACTTGAGCGAGGAATGTTAGTAGCTGACATTGGTTGCGGAACTGGTAATGTTTCTAACTGGCTGGCCCAACAGGTTGGTTCTGGCGGCTCCGTTTTTGGTGTAGATATGAGTGCTGCACAGCTAGAAAAGGCACAGCAGAATTCACAGGCTCAGGGTTTAAGCAATATAAAATTTACCCTTGGCAATGCCTACGATATAGGATTACCTAAAGAATCTTTTGACTTGGTTTACTGCCGCTTTTTGCTAATGCACTTAACTCGTCCTGCTGATGCACTCGACCAAATGCGATCGCTTCTTAAGCCTGGTGGATTAATGGTGTGCGAGGAAGCAGACTTTAGCTGTGCCTTTTGTGATCCGCCATCCCCAGCTTATGAGCGTTGTTTTGAACTTTTCTTAGCTATCAGCGACATTCGCGGTCAGCATTTTCGTCTTGGAACCACGCTATACCGAGTTTTTCAGGATGTTGGGTTGGTTGCACCATCCGTTTCTTTGGTGCAACCCGTTGTAGTGCGCTCTAACACCAAGCGCCTAGTTGATTTATCATTATTTGAGGCAGTTGATGCTTTCATTGAAGCTGGACTGACAACACAAGAAGAGATTGACCAGACGATTGCCCAAATAAGGGCATTGGCTGCTGACGAAACAACAATATTTTGCATCCCTCGCGTCACGCAGGTTTGGGCGCAAAAATAAGTTTATTGTTCCGTTTCCGGTTTCAAAAAATGCGATGGCGTACCCGCCCGCCGTAGGCATCGCACTCCTAAACCCGTTAATGGGGGATAATCTACTGGTTGGCAAACTCCCCGTAATACCCTTGGAAGAACCCAATCAGCTAAACCTATTTCCAGAAGTGAAACCCACACCAGCACGTAGAGCAGAGGTACTGGTGATGAGTGCTGATGCCCTGCTAAAGTGGAAAGCGCAGATTTTGGACTATCAGCAACGGGTGAGGGAAACCAAGCCAGTGCAGCAGGCGACATTATTTGACCTAGCTCCAGTGCATTGTGACCCAGAGACGATAGACCCGTTTACGCTGCATTTACAACCAATGGCTTTTTACCGGATGCCAGATGATTTTGGGCAAGCAGCTTTGTATTTTGTGATTGATTCTGCTGCTGAATTGCTACTTTATGTTGGCGAAACCTGTCGTAGTAACAAACGCTGGCGTGGGACTCATGGCTGTAAAGATTACATCAGCAGTTACCGAGACTTACATTATCGCTATCAGATAGAGACGGCGGTTAATATTGGTTTTTGGTGGGATGCTCCGGTAGAGCGACGCACACGGCAAACTTTAGAACAGGCAATGATTCAAAAATTTAAGTCCCCATTCAACAAGGAAAATTGGGAGCGGTGGGGGCAGCCGTTTAAGTAGGGTGTTTCGTGGTGATTAAAATGTCTGATAATTTACCTTTTCAAAATCTTGACCAACTACAGCAATGGCATCAGGGTATAAAAGATGCCAACCGTAATAATATTTTCTGTCATTGTCGTGCTTGCGGTTATGAGTGGATGGATTCAGCATTTGATGTTACTTGTATTCAATGCAGTAGCAAAGATGTAGAAAGTATTTCATCTTGGCAGTTTCCCGATGACTAAATCGAAATGCTTATTGAATAGTGCGACGGCGAAGCGAGTAGAGCGAGTGTGATTGTTGTTTTGGAAATATAAGCAACGCCTGACTGCACTATCCCGTTCAATAGGAGATTTATTAGTTGATTATTAATGACATTAATAGTTATTATTCGGGTTTACCGAACCTCAAAATTAGAGTAACCCGTAATCTTTTTTCATGCCTTTGACGGTGCGGTAATCATCCTTTTATTAGGTGATGAAAACCGAATTTACACGAGTTTTAACCATACTTATTATAAATACATAAGCACAAACCCAAGTGCAAAAACGATTAAACAATAGCTGAATTTTTCCGAGAAAGAGTTATGGCACTAGTTCGTTACAACCCCTGGCAAGAATTGAACGCTTTAGAACGTCACATTAATGGCTTACTTGGAGACACCAGAGTACCATCTGCACGGTTTGACAGAGATTTTATCAAAGTTCCTGCGGCTGAACTACAAGAAACTGATGATGCTCTGCATTTGAAGCTAGAACTGCCAGGACTGGAAGCTAAAGACTTAGATATTCAAGTCACCCAAAATGCTGTTCACATTAGCGGTGAGCGCAAGTCCCAAACTAAAACCGAAAACAATGGCACTACAAGAAGTGAATTCTACTATGGTAAGTTCCAACGTGTAATTCCTCTATCTGCTAAGGTTCAAAATACTAATGTCACCGCAGATTATAAAGACGGTATTTTGAATTTGACACTGCCAAAAACTGAACAAGAAAAGAACAAAGTTGTCAAGGTTAATTTAGAACAACCTGCTGCATAGTCTGAAACTTCTCTACCTCCAATGATTGATTGAGATAGCTAAGAGCTTGGTTCTGAGATGACCAAGCTCTTTTGTATGCGATGTCTACGACGGGCTATGCCTACGCTGTTGATTTTCCTCTAAGAATGGTGTAGAGGCGATGCCTAACGGCGGGCTGCGCCTACGCACTAATCATTGAGCGTCTATCGCCTCAGTAAGTAGTGCGTGAGGTGGAAATCCTTCTCGTAATAGCTGGTGTTCATTCATGAAATCGTTATCTAGGATTCCATAGCATTTAGTCTTTTGGGCTATTTCCCTTACAAAATCATCGGTGAAGACTACTCCAAAATAAGCACTACCTTTAAACCGCTCACCTATCCAAGTTGGATCAATTAATTCTCCATCATTATTGGCCAACCAAGCATGGGATACAGCTATATCAATATCCTCACTAATAGCAAATCCCTCACAGTAGTTTAGGTTTGGATACCTCAACAATCCTTTTAAGCAGTTTTCAAAGCAAGCTTTACGTTCACCTTTAAATAGTGATTTGACCTGAGTTACAAAAGGTTTACCATAATCCAAAACTAGCCTTTGTGTACTTTTGTATTGAAAGTTAGAACGTGTGTTAAGTTGATCAATCAAGTCTGCTTGTTCTTTTAATATCGTCAAAAGACGGTCTAGATTATTCATTATTAAATTCTTTATTTAAGATTCATTTAATTAAAGTTAACTAAATATTAAACCACCAATACTTATGAACTCCTGTCAGTTTTGACCCAGCTACTGCGTGTTCATCAGCCCATGTTAGTGTACTACCATCCCCACACTCGTAACCATCCCCACCAAATTTACTTACCCCCTCTTCTACTACTTGCATCATCACTTTAATAATCATTTTCTCAGTTACAGAAATATTATAATATTCTAGTAGCAGAGCTTTGATATCTTTAGTACAAACTGGTCAAAAAATCTAGGCTTTTCTTGAACAATACTAATAATTAATTTCTTTAATTCTTCTGCTTTCATTGTCTGAAAATCCCTGTTGTTCTAAATTCTTTAGTTTTTCTAACTTCCGATTTAGAAGTGCTGCATCAGTTTCAGGTTCACCATTGTCATCAGTTTCGCGTTCCTCGTCCAGCCATTCCAACAGTTCGGCTTTTGGACGAAATGACATTATAGGACGCTTCTGATTATAATTTTTTTGAGCTTGGTAAAGTGCGTCACGATTAGCTTCATTCCATCGCTGCTGATTAGACTTAGCAGACGACTTGGATTCAGAAAACTCTGGCATAACTTCAATTTTGAGATAGCCTCCTTGACTTTTGAACTGCCATCGGTTGTTGTAATTATCAAAATGTTTTTTTGCACCCCGTTCAGTCTTCCAGCGCTTGCACCAATGTAAATCTGTATTGGTAAAAGCATATTCAGTATCACAGCTAAATGTGTATAGCCAACCTAAAGGCTTATCTTCTTTGGTATAACAACGGTATCCGTAGTACATTCTTATTGCATCTGCGCTCAATTATTCTTCACCAGACAAAGCCAATATTTCTTTCAATGCTGCAACTTGTCCTTTGTCGTCAAACCTTATATACCAAGGCTTTTTAGCATAAGGTTTTAGTTGAGGCGGTAATTCACCGTTTTCTTGTTCATAGCGTTCAATCAGTTCGCAAAGATCCATTACTTCTGGTGTAGCATCTAGTATTTCATCGCTTAACAATAGTCGTTTAGCTTGAATAGCTATTGCTCTTAGAATTTCGTTTTCTTGCCTTAGCCGCTCTTCTTTATTCATGATTTACCTTTATTTATTACTTATTGCTTCAATTAACCATTAATATTGATTTTTTATTCAAGTACAAAATTTAACTCAAATACGGCTTAAATCTCTTAGGTAGATCATCATCTGATAGCCCAGTCAACTGTTTCACCTTTTCCCAAGCTTCAGTAAAAAGTTTTTGAAATTGCTCACTATTAGTTTGTTCCCATAAAATACACGTATTACTTTCACCAATTCTTTTAAAACGTGTTCTAGAAGGCATAGTTTGAGGTAAAGCGTAAGCTGAGATAGTTATTTTATCTTTATATAGTCTTTGTTTTTCTTCAATCGTCCATACATCTTCGTGTGCAAATATACGCCAGTCTGTTACCTCAAGAAGAACACGATATTGTTTACCGTGAAAAGTATGTTTAAAGGTATGAGACATAGTAACTTAATCAATAGGTTCATGTTCGCTGACATATTTTGTGATAACTTGCTCAATTTCGGACTCCATCACATCCATGTGACCATCAACATCAGCATACCAGCCGTATTGATTAAGTGCAGCGATCGCAGCTTTGACAGTATCATTCACTGCTTGTTTTCTCCTACCTTCAGGTGATGCTAAATAAGCCTGTCGTTCTGCTTCCTTCTGCCGCTCAAGAGTTTCAATTTTTTCTAAGATTGGTTGTATTTTATCTAGAGTCCAAAGGTAACTAGGTTCTACAGCACCAATTTCTTTGCCATCGGATGTATAGCGCTTTCCATTAGAGAGAGTTACTTGTCCAGTTGGGGAAATGCGTTCAATTACATCTATTTCAGCTTTAGTACCTATACGCACACTGTCATAGTAAAAAATTCCTACTTTATCCCCTGGTTTTAGTTCTAATGTGTTCATCAATTAAAATTGTAAATATTTATTTGAGAAGTTGTAATTATGTCAGATTAACTCATTTTTTTTAACTTCTTCATCTTCATCTACTACCTCTTCTACACTTTCAACTTTCCAATCAGGTAGTTCTCCAGACAATGCAGATTGTGCCGCCTCATCTTTATTTTCAGCAGTTACCTCTATCTCGAAATATTCTTTCCTTGATACCTTTACAACAAAATTTTTCATATAGCAGTCCTTAATTTTAGTGTCAATTAGTAGGATTATTGGTCACGACATCAAACTCAGTTGCAACAGTGCTTCACTTCGGGTTAACAACTTGCCAGTGCAGGGAGATAGCCAACACACCCCTGGCGGCTGCGCGTTGTCTTCCTTACGCCATCCGGCATTAAGTAATGTTTTCTCTTTGCGATCGCACTCGACAACTAGACCAATAATTTCTTTCGCTTCTGTCAGCGTATCCACACGCCGCAGGTTACTTTTATGGTGGTTTCTTTGAAAAGGAGTTGCCCCGCTTCTATCTTCAATTAACCACCCCGAACTGGTGTTACTCCGTCCGGGCATACCGTTTGAGTAATAGGTATTGCGGACGTAAAACCTACCATCAGCAGTAAGATATTCACCTGCCTCAATACGTTGCAGTTTCATGATGGTTTTAATCGGGATAGTCAGAATGTGCGATCGCTTACTCTTCTATTGTACATAGTTTACTATGAATTTACAATCTCTGCGTTTAGCTAACTGATAGCTGCCAACACATTTTCGCTAGCCCAAGGCTTCCTTTTTCCTATTGATGATCTGGTACGCCATCGCAGCCCTTTAATTAAGGCGTTCTGCAATAATCTCTATGATTTTTGCTATTTCTTCGGGGCTGGCATCCTCTGAAGGGATAATCGATATCAAAGATAGAGAATGGCCACTCAGCACTGTCTTTGCATGATATGGAAGAGTAGCATAAGTGCATCCATTTAGTTCTGTCTTAACTTCTAGCCCGCTCAAAACTAATTGATTAGTGTAAAAATCGACAATTGCTTTTAACCTCTGCTTGCCATCAATAACTTCGTGTGTATGATCTGACCTTTCATAGAGAACAATTGGCATTACAGGAAAATTAATAAGAAAAGATTCAATTAACTGGGATTTTTTAACATCATCCCAATTCACAGCAGATTGACTATAATTATCAATCCTCATGTAATTAGGATTAGACCTGATTTTTTCAACTAAGGCTGGTAGTTTTATTCTGTCAATTTCTTGAATTAATCTGTCTTGAGCAGATTCATATTTGGCATTAATTTCATCGTCTGTCATCATGATGATTCTTTTCCACCCATTACTAAAACTGGCTCAATCCAAACTAGTTTTCGTTGCTGCCTGCCTTCTCCGTAAGGTTGATTACGTAAGAATCCGCGTCTCCAATGAACGCTCTTAGTACCATGTGTACCGCTACTGCCTTCACTGCTTTGCGTGCCTTCACGTTTGAATCGATATCCAAGTCCTAGCCAAAGTGGTTGATAAAAATCTTGTGCTTGCGCTTTGCCAAAACCTCTATTCACCCTAACTAGTTCGCTTGTTGTATCTACAAGTTCAGGGCGGCACTCCATTATCAAAATCAATCGTAGTAAAATTGAGTGCAAATATTCATTAAATTCTACAACTACCTGCGGACTAAAATCTTTAACATCGGTATATCTGAACTTTTTTAAATTATCACTAACTTTGAATCTGCGGCAGAAAACACTATCTCCATCGATTGCAGCCCAATAAAGCAAGTCATCAGATGTATCATAATGCCAAAAAATTGCATCAATACTACGTTTTTCTGGGGAAAAAACTATACCCTTGGGCAGCATAAAAAATCCTGTTTTCATTGCCCATTGCAAATTTTCAACTTCAACATCTAAATTTGATTGCATCAATGCGCTCAACAAATCATTATTTACCCAGTAAGCAGGGCATTTGGCTTGCCCTACTTTCAAAAGTGTGTAAAGGCTAATATACCTTGAATCCTTGGGGTTGCTTCTGAGTGATGAAAGCAATAATTTTTCGGTAGCAGAAAAATACGCATCAGCAACAATACCGCACATTTTCTCATAGCTTTCGTAACCGTCTACATGAACAACGGGACGAATAACAATTTCATTAAACCAACCTCTAGGTTTTTTACTCATGCAGCACGCCTTGAAAACTCTTCACGATGCCATTGTAAAGAATCCTGTCTTGGATAATACTGCTCCTGGCTTGGTAAGATAATGCGATCGCCCTTAAATTCTCGCATCGGTCTAGCGTGTGGTGACACTTCTCGCAGATTCTCAGCAACAATAATGGTGTAATCGTCGTTGATGGTGAACCAAAAGCGGTCAAATGCCCAGTGATGATTTTTGCATAGTGACAGCCCGTTATCAATGCGGTCATCGTAGAACTGGGAGAATGGTTTGATGTGTGAGCCATCAACGATGTTCTGACCGATTGAATCAAGTATTTGCAATCCGCAAAAGGCACAGCGTTGGTTGTAAGTTGAGACAACGATTTTACGGAACGCACCATCCCGCACAATTACAGCTTGCTCATCTTCTAATTCCTCTGGTTGGTAGACCTTGCCACCAGTGCGCTGCAATTGGTCTTGTAGTTCAGCAAAGGCGTTGACTTGCAATAATGACTCTATATCCTGTGTACGCTCGTTAAACCATGAATTAATGAGTGTGTGGGTTAGTACAGTCCTGTCCTGGGGATTTTGCAGCAGTGACCAGAGTTCATCATCGAGGTAAGCATACTCTACAGTTTGCCTAATGGTACTGGGAGTTCTGATTTTCACCTTGGCAGCAATCAATGATTCAAACCCCAGTTTCATCTCAAAATACCAGAAACCGTCACTAGTGAGATGGTAAAAAGGTAAGCCTATATCAGGCTTGCGTACTGGCTCCAGGTGGCTCCACAGTTTGAGAAATGTGGCGATGAGTTCAGCAGATAGAGGAATTTGGTTTTTTCGGATTTGCCCCTGAGATATCATCTCAATGACGGACAGTAACAAAATCGGTTTATTGGGCGCATCAGGGCTAACATTTAAGCCTAGCTTCCCAACAACAGACTTTGGAGAAAATTTCTTAACGTAGTAAGCTAAATCTTTGGCCATTCGCAGCTATGAGAGAATATCGCTGTACACGTAACGCATTATACTTACACAACTGCACTGGGCGCGATGACATTAGAGAACGGCAAGGTCATTATATCTGGGCTGAAAGCGAAGAAGAAGCTTGGCAGAAAATGGCAACTAGGTTTCCTGAAGAAACCGAGGCAGGCTTTACCGTTCAAGAATGGGAAAGTTTTGATGTCACTGTGGTAGAAATCAAACGGGATGAAAACGGGAACACTATAGAGTAATGTTTTTAACTCCTGTTATGTCATCGGGAAGCAAAATTATCAGCACAATTCTCAAGCACGATACAAAAGCTACAAGCTACAAAATTGCCTTGCTGCGTGCGATTAATGATGTTGTCCTCAGCTTCCCCGATTTGCGGAACCGAAAAGCAGACGTAGCAGTTCCTTTGCGTTTACTAGCACAGTTTTGGGTGGCTTACTACTGGCCATTTGTCAAACCCAGTGAACCTATCTTGCAAGGGCAACGAGCAACACTGAACGGTCAATTGCGAAATGATATGTCGTTTCGTCCTCAGTTAGAGAAACTACGCCGTGAATGGGAATCAATTGTTGGCGGAACCTCAAGCCCTAGCGATGGCTTTTTCCTCATGAACGAGTTGAGAGTCCCGCGAAAATATCTTGCCTACTCCAAAGCGTTACGTCAAGTCTACCAAGCTGCCCTCACTGCCATTAGTAAAGCAATTGAAATGCCTGTTAGATATGCAGGGTTTGGTGAATGGGAAGTATTTAATAAACCTAAAAAGTATGCAGAACTTAGCACTCAAGTTGTAGCAATTCCAGGTACTCAACTAGCAGACAAATGCTTAGTAATTCAAGCCGATCTCTGGCAAACTTTTGGGGAGATGTCATTGTGGATTGAAGCACTTTGTATTCATGAATGGTGCTTGTTTACTGAAAAAGTGCAACAAGAAAATCACACTAAAGTGCATCGAGGTTTTATTTATCAGCTGCTAACAGATAGACCGGACAACCGCAGACCTTTGAATTGGGAACGCAACCATGTTGATGTACTGTTGATGGAAGGAACAGAGTTTGTTTGCCCGTGGACACAAAAGCACATTTCTTATGGTATCAGATACGATTTAGACCACCTTTTACCCGTATCTCTCTATCCGATTAACGAACTTTGGAACTTAGTACCTGCTGACCCTAATTTTAATTCCCACATCAAGCGCGATCGCTTACCGTCTCAGGCAAAATTACAACAAGCTCAACCCTCTTTAGAGTTAGCTTACAGAAACTACAGTAAATCTGGTTCGCTCTCGCTAGCACTTAAAGAAGATGTGGCTGTTAGGTTTTCTACTGTCTTTGGTGATACCGCTTCTTTTCCTGGTGTACTATCAACTGCTGTTGTTGACCTCATTAACATCTTTGCTGAGTCTCGCAATCTAGCTCGTTTTTGACAATATGGCAATAACATATCAAAGTTCAGTTTTCAGAAGTAGTAGAGTTAGGCTTTAGCGTCAAAGGATACCATTCGGCTTAATGTTACTCTGGTAGAGGTTCGGCACGAGGAGTCCAAAAATGAATGAGTCACTAGATGCTGCTCAAAGTGAACTACAAGTTATGGAATTTTTTGCAGCAGCACTCCAAGATCAACTGTTGTTAGGCCGACTGATGGAAGCAATGCGTACAAAAGATAAGGCTGCAATCATAACTATGGCTGTTGAACGTGGCTATAACTTCTCTCAAGAATCATTGCACCAGGGGCTAACAAAGATATTCCATTTGATGACACCAATCATGCAAGAGCAAAACTTAGCCGTGTCTGAAGAAATTGATTAAGGAGTATGAAGTGATACCAAGGGAAAGAATTCAGCAACTCCTTGACCCCTATGATTCTTCTCAAACTGAATGTGATGGCATGACCCGCATCTGTCACACTATACTAACTAATCATAGCATTGAGCATCAACCGATGTTTGGGGTTTTGACTCAACATCATCAATACATTGAGCCGCATTTTTGGATTGATTTACCAAGTGGAGAACGCATCGATTATCGAGCTAAGATGTGGCTTAAAGGAGAGGGTATCCCTCACGGAATCTTTCACCCTCAAGACTTTCCAGATGTCATCTACACTGGTGAACCTATAGAGTTAGATGTGTTGTCACCAACACTATTTGAAATACTGACTCTTGAGTTTAATTGGGAAAAATTTCAGCAACATGAAACACCTGACGCTTAATTTTGCTCAGGTTCTACCGTCATGATATATTGACCATACGCGCGACCATTCTCCCATTCCCTAGCATCAACTATATAATAAGTGTTATCAAGCTTGAAGACTGACATTCTTTTATTTCTTCTGGTCGCTACTTGGATTGCAACATTAACAAGTTCTTTAAAATTTTCACATGCCATCTATAATTCCAATTAAATCTTGATAAACTGCTAGTTTTTTTGATTAATCATCAAAAATGTAAATCACAAAATATATTTAAGATTTTGTCATATACAGGTTTGCTCAACAAGATTCTTACAAAATCGCTTTAGATAAACAAACTATAATAAAATTGAAGAACATCTATATTTTAACTATTAATGATTAGCTCATTACGGCTGCTAAATTTTAAAGCATTTGAGAATCAA
The DNA here is from genome assembly GCF_013393905.1 of Nostoc sp. C052. GTDB lineage: Bacteria > Cyanobacteriota > Cyanobacteriia > Cyanobacteriales > Nostocaceae > Nostoc. The sequence continues at coordinate 19,645 of NZ_CP040279.1, read as the reverse complement.
TTAGTTGAATTCAAATCGCTTACCCTGCTCTCTGGTTACAATAGCACTGGTAAATCCTCTGTGTTGCAAGCATTATCACTGCTGCATCAATCTTACCAGCAAAGTTTACTACAAAACACTGGTTTATTGCTCAATGGAAATTTGGTAAATATTGGCACAGCTAATGATGCTTTGTATGAAAATGCCAAACAAGACTATGTAGGATTTGAGCTTATTTTAAAAAACGGAACTAAAGGAACATGGCACTTTAAATACAACTCATTAGAGAGAGAAGCAAATTTTTTAGAGAGTGGATTCAACTCTGTTGATGCCGATGTTTATCAGTCAAGCATTTTCAGTAAAGAATTTCATCACCTTCAATCCGAACGTGCAACAACTGCATCAGGAATCTTAAATTACCAAAGGCGAGAACTTAAACAAATTGGGGCGCTTGGCGAATATACAGCACATTTTCTCTATACATACGGTAGTCAACCAATCCCCATCGCCCAACTCACTCACCCGCAAGCAAAATCAATAAATTTGCTAGACCAAGTTGAAGCATGGATGGGAGAAATAATTTCTAGTCTACGCATCCAAGTTAACGCATATCTAGATATGGATTTGGTTAACTTAAAATTTAGTGACCATGCTGGATACAGCATTACCTACGTTTTACCAATTATCGTTGCAATCCTCGCCTCCAGTCCGGGTGCATTGATTCTTATTGAACACCCAGAAACAGGACTCCACCCCCAAGCACAAACAAAGCTGGGTAAATTGTTAGCCCTGGCTGCTAACTGCGGCGTTCAAGTTGTGGTAGAAACTCATAGCGACCAGATTTTAAACGGCATTCGTCTTGCGGTGCATGGTGGTAAAATTGAGCCAGAAGATGTGCAATTACATTACTTTCAAAGCCAAAAAAACCAAGGTCAAGCTTTTATTAAAGTTGTGTCACCACGCATTAATAAAGACGGCAGGATTGACCGATGGACTGATGGGTTCTTCGATGAATGGGAAAACAGTTTAACAGTTTTATTAGAACCTGCAAAATCATAAATCGCTTCCGGCAAGCGCTACACTCATCGCCTCATACTATGACAAAAATCGGCAAATGGAAATATATAAACTCAGCTTACAAAGCTGGTCACAAGAAAGTTATATCAAAGCCTTAAAGAAAGCAGCACACGCACATCAAGGTCAAAAAGTGCCAGGGTCAAATATACCTTACATCATGCACTTGAGTTTTGTAAGTATGGAAGTCATTGCAGCTCTAAGTGTCGAAAAAGAACATGATGGCAACCTTGCTATTCAATGTGCTATTTTGCATGACACCATTGAAGATACTGATACCACTTTTGAGCAAATAAAAACTGAATTTGGTGAATCAATAGCTAATGGTGTACTGGCATTGACTAAAGATGAAAGTTTAGCAAAACATCTCCAAATGTCAGACAGTTTGCGAAGGATAAAAGAGCAACCATGAGAAATATGGATGGTGAAATTAGCAGATAGAATTAGCAATCTCCAAGCACCTCCACATTATTGGAATCAAGACAAAATTATTCGATATCGAGAAGAAGGTATTCAGATTTATGAAGCTTTGAAAGATGCCAGTTTGTTTCTAGCATCCCACTTGGCTACTAAAATTCAAGATTACAAGGCGTTCATCAAAGTAAATACCTACATTAGAGGAGGCGATCGCCGTTTGTTGGGCAGTTCCACCATGTAATTTATTACACTTCCAACTCTCGTAGCAGCGCCTCATTTATCCTTTGCGCCTCTTCCCCACTAGTTTCTACCACATCAAAAGCTTCTTGGACTGCTGCTTGCACTCTAGGCGGCAGCGCTTCAAATTTATCGTTGTTGAGTATAACAATGCGACAACCGGGGTAAGGGGCAAAATCACCGAAAGGTTCCATCCCTGATATCATGAGCAATTTGCTAAGTTCTGCAATAGAATGGCGAGGCTTCTGGTTGTCCTCAGTGCTGTTAATTTCGGATGCAAAATAACCACACAGCCAACTGAGGCTATCAATGTCTTTTTTTAAAGCTGCAACCGTACCATTTAACACTTGCTGGTTGAGCTTAACAGGCAGATTGTCAAAAATTTGGTCTAGGGCTTCTGGGTGTCGCTTGTGGCAATAACGCACCGCGTCTTCAACAATTTTATCGATTTTTGTAGGTTGGCGCTGCCCAAATCCTTTGCCAGACATGGTAGTTGATGTATTGAATACAGCGATTTTAGCAGGGGGAGCAGGGGGAGAGATTTTATTAGTTGCTAAATCATCCCGCTTTCGGGAGCAACGCCGTAATTCTTTAAGACAAAAAGTAAAATAGATGTAGCTCGAATTGACCAATTACAAGCTCTCGGCATGAAATTACCAAACCTTGATCTCGAAACTATTGATCGCATCATTGAAATGGCATGGGAAGATAGAACGTCTTTCGATGCTATTGAAACTCAGTTTGGGCTACAAGAGAAACAGGTAATTGCCTTAATGCGGCAGCAAATGAAAGAATCCAGTTTTCGTATGTGGCGAGAGCGAGTTACCAAACGCAAGACAAAACATTTATTTAAGCGAGAGTTTATTGCAGGTAGGTTTAAGTCACAAAATCAAAAATCATGAACATGAATGTGTGACAGGTGCAATCACTTGGGGTTTCCTCTCTACGAGACGCGCTACTCGCGAACGCTTGTAAAAGTTGAAGTGACAGCGCTATGTTCAAAGGTTCTGGCAATTTGGCATCACAACTCTGTGAATTGCCGTTTAAATGAGATATCAACAGAACGGAACAGTCACAAATCGCCTAAGTTGACCCAACGCTGTAGAACTCAGCAGCCAACCCACAGCGCTCGGTCATCGCTTCGCCACAACTGGCTAGTAATGTACTAGAAAACACATAGTAAAGGTGGTATGGCGTACCCGCCCACTTTATAGCGATCGCTGTTGGTTTTCCTCTAAGAACGGCGCACTTCAACAGTTATTTCCGTGGAGATGCGATCGCTCTATCACTCCCCATCCCTAACTTCGAGTTGATAAATCTTCATTGATGGGTGTTCGTTCATCATCCGCCAGTAGTAGCCCTGGGGCGGTGGCATTGTTCTATCACCACAGCGATACAGAAAAACTGGATCACCCCAGTACATCGCTTTGTTGATTACCTTCTCTACACTGGGGTCTGGGTTGTCGCTGTTGTACCAAATTAAATGTGACTTGCCACAATAAAGAGCATTCAGCAGACTTGCAAACAGCCATTCCATCAGCGATCGTATTTGTTCTGGCTCAACGCCGCTACTCGTTTGTCCGTAACTGTCAATTGTTGGTTGGGTTGGTTTGGGTTTGAGGAAATTCAGGATTTTCATGATGCTGGGGAACACAACTATTAATAGGGTTCCCATTTGATGGGCTGAGTTGCTTGCAGATAAACAATGTAGCAATTTGTGATAAAACAATTAGAGCCTTTAGAGCTATCAATTGCAATAAGCTTGAACAAATGACAATACTGCCGCAATTTAACCATTCACATCCCTTGCGGGAACTAGATAGATTTTTGCGTCAACCATTTCAAAAAGCTTTCTGGGGAATTATTTGTTTAATTGTTCTGTTTAGTGTTGGTTTTGGGTCTGTAAACGCAGTACAGCCATTACGTAAGCCTGACCTGTGGCAAGTTTATCAGCAGTCGCTCAAGTCAGCCAAATATGTTGACTTGACTCATACTATTACGCCAACAATTCCTGTATGGTCAGGTTTTAGTTTATCCAAGTTTGCCCCTACTATCAACCCAAAAACAGGTTCGCCATACACTTACCAAAAAGATGGGTTTGAAGCAACTTATTACGATTTATCCACCGATCAGCTAGGAACTCAACTAGATCCACCGGCTCACTGGAACCCTGACTATCCATCTATTGATGAGTTGCCAGCGACATTTGCTGTTCGTCCTTTAGTAATAATTCCGATCCAGGATAAAGTTGCCAAAGACCCCAATTACCATCTGAGTGTCAAAGACATTCAGGATTGGGAACGCAAACATGGCCCGATTCCCCAAGGCTCAGTTGTGTTTGTGCGTTCTGACTGGTCTTCATCATGGCCAAACCCCGAACTAGCTACAAGAACTAAGTTTCCTGGGGTGAGTCTTGATGCTCTCAAGTTCTTACATTTACAGCGCCATATCTTGTTTCACGGACACGAACCCTTGGATACAGACAGCACCCCCACGCTAGAAGGAGAAGCTTGGTTGTTGAAAAATGGATACACCCAAGCAGAGGGTGTGGCAAATCTAGATCAAGTTCCAGAAACAGGTGCGTTGATTTCTATTGGGTATCCTAAATTCAAAGGTGGCTTGGGAGGTTATGCACGTTACATTGCTATCTGTCCCCCAAATTGGAAATACGGTGTATCAGTAGGTCAAATTCTAGAATCTCCCCTGCAAAAAGCTGATAAACCCCTCCACTGGGATACAAAATTGGGTGTACGGGTACGATGAGATGAAGCAATTGGGTTATTTTGCTTACTCTCTACTAGACGCTACTTGCGTTCGCTTGAATGATGAGTGTAGCTTGCCGCCAACTCTACCAGACGCATTGCTCCCGGTCGGCATCGCTTAACACCTAAAATACTGCTATGGTCAATCACTACCAGATTGCCTTACAGGAAAAGTTAAATTGAATATGAATGAGACTTTAGCAGCCACACTAGGGGAATTACAAGCCCAAATTTATTGCTTACATGATGCTGAAGACTTTACAGAATTGGCATCACAGCAGCTACCATATATATGAAACTTGGTTATACTCAACAGCAGCCATAAACGGCAGGAAATTTAATTAGTCAGGCTTATCAATTAATTATCTGATGATGCTGTTCTCGCGCAAAAAGCAAATTACTATCTTAAAAAAGATTTAAAAATTCGGTAACGACTTCTAAAGGATGGTTATAGCACTCATTTGCATTAAATCTAACAGTCCGAATACCATCACGTAATAAGACTCTATCTCTTCTATAGTCTCTAGTTTTTTGTGATGCTTGCTGATGATGTTCTCCATCAACTTCCAAAATCATACATTTTTGCTTATAGAAAACTAAAAAATCTATTTCTATTCTTTCTCTTAATCTATTTTCACTATTAGAAATTGGTAAGTCAGTTAAATCCATAAAAGCACGACTATTAGCAAAGAATAAAACACGCTGACTAAACAAAGCGTGTGCAATTCTAACTTCTGTTCTTGATCTAAAATTTAAGCCCCCCCATTGATGCTGGGCATTAGTATCATCTTTTGAATATTTAATTTTAACGGAAGATATTTCAATTTTTATATTATTCAATATATCTTCTTTATAATGATCATTAAAAAATAATGTCCACCAATGTTTTGAATTATGTCCATCACGTTGGTCAGCGTATGCTAAATGTAAATTAGGAGCTAATTCTTTATAAAATCCTGACCTACTTCTTATAGCTAACCAGTCATTAATACTTTTTCTAGTAAAGCTACTTTTTGAGTAAATTTTTAAAATATAATCAATTAAAGAAGAAGTTCGTAATTCTATAAAATAGGGTAAACTAGAACTTTTTAATACAATTGCGCTTTCATCAAGGTTCTGCTCGTCTCCTGACGGGTTAAATTTAGTTTTTACCTCTTGGGTTACAACATTCATATTTTTTACTATCATTTATTACTTGTGTACTTTTCCCTTAAAAATGGGAGGGAGCTATGCCTATGACGAGCGAAGCGATCGCTAAATATTGAAAATTAAATATTAGTTATTATTTCTAGACATTGTTTTTGCAAATTTATTAACTCCAATGATTTTGATTCTAAACTTGTAAATACAACGCTTGGCTGATTAGCTTTTGTTACCAGAGTAATCATTTGTTGTTCAGCATTGATTTTTTTCAAAATATGGGGAATCAAATCACTTTTGGATTTATTATATTTTTGAATTTCTATTTTTTGTGCTAAAAGCAATGGATATGCAAATATACCTTTTATGAGATTTAACATATTTGCAGGATTATAACTATTTATAATGGAATTAATACCATACTTATTAAAGCCAAGAGATAAATCTCTTTCTTGTTGATAAATGTCTTTATATATACTAATTTTTGTAGCCTCTATTAAAGCTGTTTTAACATTATTTACATCATCAAGTAAATAATCACAAATTGCTAATCCTAAGTAAGCATAAAAAAGCCGCTCACCCTTTTCAAGACAAGTAGCTTTAGTAAAACCAATCCTGGCATTGTTAATCAGAACGGACTTTTGTTCATCAGAAGAGCTAGAATTACACGCATGAAGAAGTGTTTTCCAAGCAGCATTAAATTCTATTTGCGTCAAAAGGTCAACTTTACTTTCAATAGATTCTATTAGCTTTAAAGATTTAGCTATTCTTGTGGAAATGTCAATAAATCCTTTAGAAGCTCCGAAAAGTACCGTTAATGAAATAGGTTCACTCATATAAATAATTATCTAGTTTGTTGCAATATTTACTTAATTAGCTGGGGTGCGATCGCAGTATTGAAAGCGGATCATCAGTTCCAATCGCGTAAGTTTCTGAACGGATGCTAATTTACCCCGATTAACGAGAGCAACCAATATGGTTCCTTATAACTAATTTGAGTTCATTAGTAATTGGTAAACCATCAATTTCCCTACATAGGTTTTGTAATGATTCACCTCTTCTCCTTCTCTCTTCGTAAATTCCCTGGAGTAGTGCTGTCAATCCATATTTGGTTAGTGCATCTGATGCTAAACCTATTATTCCCAGTAATACAATACCGCCCACCATTCCGCCTGGCCCTAACATGGCTAATGCCGCAGTAATTGCAGCAGCACCAGCTAAACCAGTTGATGCCATTGTGATAAGAAGTACAATGGCTGGTAATCCAACTCCTGCTAATTTACTAACAATTTCATCCATAATTATGCTCTCTTATATTTAAACGAATGCTTGGTATTTCCTCTAAGAATGAAGGAGCGATCGCATCTTTCACTTTTCCTCTAAGAATAAAAGCCATAAGCCTAACGGTATGGCTGGTGCTTACCGCAAATTTTTTTCAATTTGTTTATTGCTACTTCACCTCTACCGTTGCACTGGCATCATTACCGAAGACATCGATCAGACGAACTGCGTAGCTTGCAGCCGTAGGCATCGCTCACACACAAACTGAGTAAACAACTAATTCGGCAAATACTTAGCCAACAAATCCTGACCTTGAGCGCCCATCTCATCAAGCTTCTGCTCAATAAGCTTCATCGCCATCGGCGACGGCGTTGAGCGTCCATTTTCCCAACGGTTAATCGTGGTATATGTTACACCAAGAGTTGCTGCAAACTGTTCTTGCGTAAGCCCAAAGGCAAGCCGCAAATCATGAATTATCTGCCCCACCTCTGGCTGGTTGATAGCCAAGGGTTTTTTAATAGTCATTTAACTTCTAAACTTGATCCACTAGCTTAAGTAGCGGCCGCTATATTATTTGTTACATATTAACCATGCAAAATCTCAACCAACCTCAGTGGATATCCGTAATATCTATTTTTGGAGTAAGATTTATTGCTTGAATGGATGAGAGTTTTTTAAGTAATGTTGAACCTGAATTCTTAGAGGAAAAGTTTGGATGGGCGATCGCGGCAGGAGTAAATTTTTTCTGGGCTGACGTGTGGCGGATGAGATTTACACCTGGGATGTAGAAGTAAGACAAGCTACGCCGCGGCAGGTGGAGTTTTTGGAAGGAGTGAAATTTTCTTAGAGGAACAAGCGCTCGCTCTGTCTATTGCGATCGCCTGCACAAAAATTCTTCATTCAAGAGTGATAATTTGGTTCATCTCTACCAATGCCTAATTCCCGTAATTTGGCTTTAACATCTTCCCATTTATGACCAGCAATTCAGTTCTCTTGGAAAGGTGGGGTGATGGAAGCGATCGCCTCTTGCTAGTCTGTGGCCAAAATCTTACAGTTTGTCCGAGGCTCTTGAAGCGATTAAGCCGTCTAGACTGACTTTTCCACAAAACCAAAACAGAAATAATACTCTCAAAGTATGGTGAAGAAGCAAGAGGGGTGCGATCGCGCTCACGTCAGGTTCTTGGAATACCCAAACCAAAACAAGGAAGTATCAGCACAGCATTAGTCATAATGCCTAACCATCTCTAAAAGCGCTTCTCGTAGTTCTTCTAATGCTCGCTCTCCTCGTTTACGGAGTGCAGCAACTTTGACATTTTTTCCTTGTGCGGCATAATGGCTAGCGACTTCGTTCCAAGATAACTCTTCTATGACGCGAAGCTCCAAAAGCTCTCGTTTATCTTCAGACAGCTTACTCATAACTTCTCGAACTTGCTGCCATCTATCTTCGCCTTCATCTTCTATGCTAGTTTCACTCTTCGCTATCACTGCTTGAAGTAAAGAGGGGTTGGTTTCAAACGTGGAAGGGTCGTACAAATTGACGCTCATAGATGCTGTAACTCGATGGTCTTGGCGGTGAAATTCTCGGATACAGTTGAACGCTGTAAGTTTCATCCATCCTTCCACATTGGGAATTTGCTCTCCTTTCTTAGTCTTTCTGTCCCAGCGTGAGATGGTTTCAATGATGATGTCATCAGGGCTATAGTTCTTGGTCATGTTAAACTGTCGTAAACGTACTTGGACATTTTTGTATACTCCATTCCAGTCAACGGTGGTAGCCAGTTCTGGGTATGTCCTCTTAAGCAGCGTCATATATTTAAAGGTAAAAGCTTCGGTTTTGACCATGAGCTTTTTTTTCATTAGTGAATTTCTCCTTATAAAAAGAAAAGTTAAAAAACTAGAACTTATACCCTTATTTAGGGTCAAAGGGAAGGTTTACCTGTGTTGTGGTGGTTATAGTTCTGGGGAATCTGCTTCCGGGGCTTTACCCAGCGTTTCCGCCTTGTGCTTTACCCGTTTCGTATCTCCTAAAACAAAATGATGTGCATGAGGATATTTGTGACATCATGATACAGCGATAAGTTTCTAGAAAATAAGTTGAGAGGATTAACACTGATTTCTTATTAGTGGCAACTACGAAAGGTGATCGCTTCTTTTCATCATTTCAGCATCGAAACCAGTCAGGCTTCAGTAGTTCCATCGACCTGACTGGTGAGCGGCTTACTTGTGAGACTGCTCAGTTAAGCTACCGCAATCCCCTTTTTTAGTGAGTTGGTATTCAAACTCCCATAGCTTGACACTCACTGACCCTTCGCCGCAACTGGAGGTTGTGATTGCCACCAAGCTTGGTGCGACTATCGTTAAGGAGAGAAGGATGAGCAACCAGAGGAATAAGCCAGGAGGTAAAGTCTTTTTAGAAGCGTTTTTTAAGCTTGTTGCTACTTGGTGCATTGGTTTACCCTGTGCTTGGGATTGAATTACAGATGTGGTCTTGCTTGCCATAGCTTTTCAGTCCTTTTTTGCTTTGATTCGGCAGCAAACAAATCTAATAGTTCTGGGGAATCTGCTTCCGGGGCTTTACCTAGCGTTTCCGCGTTGTGCTGTACCCGTTTCGTATCCCTCATAAAACAATGATGTGCATGAGGATATTTGTGACTTAAGGGGGATAGCACAATAAATAAGTATAAAAAATTATATATTTTACGCGTGTAAATTCGTAGGCGTTGTAAATAACTAAAAAATATTTCTCATCATGTCACAAGTTGACCTACTTAACTCATTAACCTAATGAAGGGTCTTTTATTCTACTTTTGTGGACATGGTTCAACTTTGCAATCAAATGGAAATAGTGACGTTTTCCACTAACCTTGCGAAATTGAGGGTAGTAGCTACACCACCCTTTCTCCGCAAGGGGATGGAAATAGTGACGTTTTCCACTAACCTTGTGAAATTGAGGGTAGTAGCTCGAAGATTTCTTTACTATGCTGCTACTTCCTTGTTTCATGTGTACCCAGAAATTATTGCGGCCTTTGCAACTAGAACAAAAAATCTAACCACCAACTTTCACATACTAAAACAACTCAATCTAATCACAAATTATCGCCAACTTTTTACGACTATGAAAGCGAATTTAAAGCACGACCAAACTCTTATCATCAAGAAGACGAAAAATAATATCAAACGGAATAGTAGCAATGCAACAGTGTTTTTGCTTGTCCAAGAATATTGCAGATTATCCAAGCTCTTAGACCCTTCTGAAAGTGACATAGAAGGCATTTCAGCAATTTTGGAATTAGCACAATATGACTCTGAATTGAATTGTCTTATAAATGAAGCGGATCACTTAATTGCTTACGAGCTTGGTTTCTCTGAAGAGTTTGAAGAGTTTTATCCTAATTTTAGGGTGAGCGAACAAGAGAAAGAACCTTATTTGCAATAGACGTGTCTGCTGATTCAATACATAACACAGATCATCTAACAGACTTTGTGAGCCATTCAATATATTTGTATTTTTTAAGGAAGGAGTAAAGGGCAATGCAAGCAATTCAGACTAATCAGGAAATGATTAGAGAGCATCAAGAAATAATTAGAGAGCTTTCACGTCAAGCACGTTACAGTTTCAACCTTGCACTAATTGCAACTGCATTGTCTGCCTGTATTAGCCTTGTAGGTGCTGGGCTTCTACTATCAGGCAATGTTCCCGAAGGAACCGTTACTACCGCTGGCGGAATGGCTGCAAGTGTGCGATGTATTCAGCTTGCCAAAGATGCTAATGACAAGGCTCGACAAGATTTTACCCGAACTAAAAGATGAAGATTAAGGGTAGCGATGCCTGCGATTTTTGCTAGCCTATGCTCCTTTCAGTTCTGTCTTAATTGCAGGGCAAACGCATCTAAATTACTCTTGATCACAACGAATCTTAACTCTATTGAGAATAGACTTTGCTTATTGACATGATGCGGACGCCCTGGTCTTAATTGCCTTGATGAAGGGTGCGATCGCTTTTCATTTCTGGGGGAATTAAAAGGTGCGATCGCAGAGATTGTAATTAAACTAGGCCGGCCCGTCGCTAGGATGACTTAGTTTAACCTAATAAAACTAAGCCTGAAGTTTTCCCAGTTGTTTAAATTTTAAGACTAAGCGATCGCTTCTCCCAATCAAGCGAGTAAATCATTTGAAAAGTAGCCTGGATATCTTGCAAATTACCTCATTTACCAGTAAAAAGCCCGTAGGCTTACTGAAAATCATTTGGTCAACTCAATGAATAAAATCTTATTCCTTTGTACAGGCAACTACTACCGCAGCCGCTTTGCTGAACATCTATTTAATTGGTTAGCTGTTAAGCAGGGGTTAGATTGGCTGGCTGATTCACGAGGTTTAGCACTTGAGCAGGGTGTAAACAATGTGGGGGCGATTTCTCGGTATGCGCTTGAGGCTTTAGCAGTGCGTTTGGTGAACCTACCGGATGATGAACGATTTCCACTCGCAGCCAGTGAGCCAGATTTTCAGTCAGCTACTAGGGTTATTGCACTAGATGAATTTGAACACCGTCCACTAATGAATGAACGCTTTCCCCACTGGGCAGATACTATTGAATACTGGCTGGTTCACGATATAGATAAAACCTCTGCATTAGTAGCCCTTGGGCAAATTGAAAAAAATTTACTGCAACTCATAGAACAACTCGTACAAAGTTAGTGGCGATCGCCCCCAGAATATTCTTAGAGGAAGTGCGATTCACTCAGAGTGACCATTAGGAAGACAATGCAGATAAAAATGGATACAACAGTTATTTCTGCTTTGATAGGTGCTGTAGTTGCACTTATTGTTGCAATAATTACAGCAATAATTACAGTTCGTGGCTGGCAAGAAGAGAACCGTCGTTTAATCAAACAGCAGCAACGGGAAGCAAAACTAGAACATTTTCCCACTGGTGTTGTAGTCGAACGCTCCCGAAACCGCCGCATGGTAATCAAAAACCACTCCCGCGTTTTGGGCATCGGTAGCCTGTACAGTTGGCGAGTGTTGACAAAGTAGTAAAACAGCCAATCTGCCTCAGTGTACATAAAGCAGCCGGGGGTTCCCTTCTCTAAATTGCTGTGAGTCTCAAAGAACAAGTTACGAGTTTTATTCCACCTATCGCCCTTAATCTCAATCAAAATTTCACCCGTCTGCGTTGTCCAGATGAGGTCAATATCTCTGCGTTGGTAGTCTGGGTCATCCTCAACATTAACAACGCTGATGGTTTCTGGTTTGGAGAGCAGCCAAGCCGAGATGTCAGCAGCAGCAAGCTTTGCTACTTGTTGAGCGTCGTGCATGGTGTAGGTCATCGCTGCATCTCCAGAGCAAGGCATACTAGTTTATTATTTCACTTCTATTGCTGAGTGCGACACCGAACAGCCCGTCCTAGACATCGCCCTCATTAAGAGCGAGTATTTCAGTTAAAAATATTCTTAGAGGAAAAGTTGTACCTCAATAGCGATCGCACTTTTTTGCCCAAGCTAGGCAACGCACCTCATCAAATGGGAACCCTGGTAATAGTTGCATTCTCCATATCATGAAATTCTTAAACTTCCTCAAACCCAAACCAGAACAGCCAATAATTGATAGCTACGGGCAACAAGCCTGCGGCGTTAGCCAAGAGCAAATTCAATCGCTGATGGAATGGTTGTTTGCTAGTTTAATGGCGGCTGGGTATGAAGGAAAGTCACACCTAGTTTGGTACGACAGCGATAACCCCGACACCACCCTGGAGCAAACAGTTAAGAAAGTGATGAAGCAAGACGAGCCAATCTTTTTGTATCGCTGCGGTGGTAGGGTGTCATCGCCGCCTACTGGGTATTACTGGCGGATGATGGACGAACATCCATCAATGCGGATTTATCAGTTAGAGCTTACGGATGGGGAGTGATAAGGTTTTCAGTTCTGGCCCAAGTGGGAGCGATGTCTGCAACGGGCTGTTTGGTGTCGCTTAGGGTTTCCTCTCTTGATTAAGAGCGATCGCTATCGCTATAAAGCAGGCGCTTCCACCATTGCATAAACTAACTGCTGTCGAATACTTATTTTGTAGCAGGTGGGGTATCAACTCGCTCGTTGAGTTCTTGAAGTTGTTGGTTTAATTCCCTTTGTCGTTTGAGCAAAATTTCCAAATCTTGCTTCGTTGCTAAATCCGCCCTGTTAGCGGGAATAAGTTGATTTAGCCTCTCTAGGCACGTATTCAAACCAGCAGCGAATTCATTGCGCGTAACTGGGCGCGAACCTCGATATGTGCCATCAGGATACCCAGATAGGCAACTTACCTGGGGAACTGTGTTGCGTCCGTCGCTTGATGTTTGTGACAAAGTTTTTGATGGATAGAGAATAATTGTTGCTAGTGCCAAGGTAGTTGTAACGGTGGCGAATGGGAGCAAGCCAGCAATTGAGGACATCTTAAACATTGGTCGCAGCTACAAGCCATTTACTCCTTCACTTTATCAAATTAATATTCGGCTTTAAAACTTAGCTTAATTCTTAAAGTAGATGAGATAAATCATTAAAAATATATATACTGCAATTATCAAGCAATGAATAAACGAAGCTCCCAGTTTTAGACCAACTAGGAGCTTTTTTATTGATTATCTATTGGATTTAGTGGGTATATCACCAGAAGTAACAGCATTCATCCTCAAGGCTATTAATAGTTGATTCTGCTGGTAGATTGAATATCAAGGTTGGGATTGCTATTGTGTATTTGTCGCATAAAAAACGTTTATCAAATTAAAACAATGAATATTCTTGCTTGGATTGTTTTAGGTCTAATTGCTGGTGCTATTGCAAAAGCTATCTACCCCGGTCATCAAGGTGGCGGAATTCTCGGAACAATCTTATTAGGAATTATTGGTGCTTTTGTTGGTGGCAGTCTGGGTGTATTCTTCAATACAGGAACCTTAGCTCTAGCGGCTCCTGGTCTTAGCATTCCAGGTATTGCAGTAGCGGTTCTTGGCGCAATTGTCGCTGTTTTCTTGTGGAACGCGTTAACTAGCCGCAGTGCTTTGTAATCAATCAAATTGGAATTAATTAATCGTAAAAATCAGGGAACTCATTTCACTATATTTTCTCCCTGAATTTAAATAAAACAATAGCGCTTACCTATATTTAGGTAGGCGCTAATATTATTTGCGGCAACGTTTACAAGTTGCCTTAAGGGCGATCGCCCTTCATAAATTCTTAGAGGAAAAATTAGACCAAACAGCGATCGCCTAATTCAGCCAAAATCCACCTATTTTTCCATCTTTGAGGCTAAGTCTAGCTAAGACATCATCACTGCCATCCAAAAATGTCAGTTTCCATAAATAAACTTGATACCCTTGCTGCTTCAGATTTGCCAAGAAAACTGCCGAATACCCTTTTTTGAAGCGAGGAGCTAACTGTCCACTAACTTGTGTAAATGTTTGCTTTGTAATGCCTTCTTTGAAAGCAGCATTTCCTTGAGATATAAACTGAGTGTAGTTGTTTTGTTCAACAGCATTTATGAGGCTTGTAAAAGTTCTTTGCACAGACTGTTCTGGTTGATTACTTTTAGTTACTAATACTAGCTCGTTCACAGCTTGCACATTGTTTACAGCTAAAGTCAAAGCTGATATGGTAACAACTGCTGCAACTACAAATCCCATCTTATTCATTTATTTTGTTGACCTCCTTGAAGGTTTATTTAGTTAAATATATTCGTAAAAGTAGGATGTATATACTAAAAACGGCTTGAAACTTTACTTTGAAACGCTAGAAATAAATATTTATATAATGCTTAAATTTCTTGTGTAGTACATAAATACTATATAGAGCTAACCCGATTACTTCTAAAACAGTGAGTATCGAGTATAATGGCTGCGCCGTTTCCTAAAAGCGATGTCCACCACACCCCTACCAAGCCAGCAGCAAGTCAACGTTACTCCCAAACATGAATCAATCACGGGAGTAGTAGAACGCTTGACGTATTACTCTCAAGAGTCGGGTTATACTGTGGCACGTTTGCAACGCCCTGGTGCTAAGGAACTAACTACAATTACTGGTAGCTTTGCAGATATCCAGCCAGGACAAACGCTGCAATTAACTGGTTTTTGGCGCGAACATCCCCAGTATGGTTTGCAGTTTCAAGTTGTTAATTATAAAGAAACAAAACCAGCAACACTCACAGGAATTGAGAAGTATTTAGGTAGCGGTCTAATTAAAGGTGTGGGGCCTGTTACTGCTAAACGGATTGTTGCTCATTTTGGTATAGAAACTCTAGATATTATTGAAAACCAAATCGAGCGCTTGAGCCAAGTCAACGGCATCGCCAAAAAGCGCATTGCCATGATTCAAAGAGCCTGGAATGAGCAAAAAGCTATTAAAGAAGTGATGGTATTTCTGCAAAGCCACGGCGTTAGCACTACTTACGCAGTCAAAATTTACAAGCAATATGGGGATAAGTCCATAGATACAGTTACCCATAATCCTTACCAGCTAGCGACTGATATCTATGGCATTGGTTTTTTAACTGCTGATAAAATAGCACGTAATTTGGGGGTTCCCGCCGATTCCCAGTTTCGCTACTGTGCTGGACTTGTTCATGCTTTGAGTGAAGCCGCAGAAGACGGACACTGCTACTTACCCCAAACAGAACTAATTGAATCGGTGACTAAACTGCTCACTACTGCTGACCATCAACCAACAGAAGATGCCATCACCCAGACTATCAAAGATATGGCTTTGAAAGATGAGCTAATTAGAGAACGTGATGCCGATAAAACGCTCAATTGTTACAAGCCTACTTACTTCTACACTGAACAAAACTTAGCCCAATTGGTACAAAATCGCCTCACTTACCCCATCAGTCCTGATATTCCTCGCGTCCGCACTTGGTTGGAGCGTTTTAGCAGTAGCCGCCAAGTTTCACTATCACCCGAACAGCAACAAGCAGTAGAGACAGCTGCTTACTCTCGATTCACCGTAATTACAGGTGGCCCTGGTGTGGGAAAAACATTCTGCACTAGCACCATAGTCTCACTATGGAAGGCAATGGGTAAATCAATTGCCCTGGCTGCACCAACTGGAAGGGCTGCCCAAAGATTAGGCGAGATGACAGGGTTGGAGGCAAAAACGATACATCGCCTTTTGGAATTTGACCCCAGAACTCGCAGTTTTAAACGCGATCGCACCAATCCCTTACCCCATAGTGCAATTATTGTAGACGAAGCCAGTATGCTGGATTTATTTCTAGCGTATTCTTTGGTTCAAGCTGTGGCAGACAATGCTCAACTATTGTTAGTGGGAGATATTGACCAATTGCCATCGGTAGGTGCGGGTAACGTGCTGGCTGATTTAATTAATTCGCGTCAAGTACCTGTGGTGCGCCTCACTCAAGTATTTCGTCAAGCTGCTACTAGCAAAATCATTACTGCATCGCATCTAATTAACCGGGGGCAATATCCCAATATTGAATCAATTTCTGACACACCTCAATCTGATTGTCTTTGGCATGGTGGAGGATTACAAGCAGAACATGGGGTACAAGCAATTAGTGAGTTGATTGCTGATTTTGTTCCCAAACTTGGTTTTAATCCTGCTACTGATGTACAAGTGCTTGCACCAATGTCACGGGGATTAGTCGGTACACGCAATCTCAATAACGTACTGCAACAGTTAATTAACCCACCTAGTCATGAAAAAGTTGAAGTAACCAGGGGTGGGACTATTTTTAGAGTTGGTGACAGGGTAATTCAACTCACTAACGATTACCAACGCGAAGTTTTTAACGGCGATGTGGGATTTATTACTACTATTGATACCGAAGAACAGGAAGTAATTGTCCAGTATCAAGAGCGAGATGTTACGTATGATTATGCTGACATGAATGAGCTTGCTTTAGCCTGGAGCGTTAGCATCCATAAGTCGCAGGGTTCTGAATACCCAGTAGTAATTTTGCCTTTGTACACGCAACATTACATGATGCTGACTCGGAATTTACTTTATACAGGGTTAACCCGTGCCAAGAAGCTGGCGATTATTATAGGCAGCAAGAAGGCAATCAGTATGTGCATTCGTTCTACAAAATCCCAGGAGCGATATACCAGATTGCAAGAGAGGTTACAAGCAGCGTTACAATCCAGCTAGTTAATGAGCATTCTGCGATCGCCCCCGTAAAATTCTTAGAGGAAAAGTTACACCAAACAGCGATCGCTTGTGACAAAGCAGTACACTGGTACTATGAAAATCCCCGACTGCGATCGCTGCCTCCTTTACTCACATGACCCCCACCTCGTCTGTGCCGTACATCCAGCAGGGCCACAGGGGGATAGCTGCTTGGACTTTCGACTTGACCCCAACGCCGAAGTAGAGGAAGTATGGCAACCAGAAGGCGCAAGCTACTACAACGGCGAGTTGATTTTGCAACCACAGCAGCGGCGGACGCAACAGCAACAGCTAGAGCTGCTAGATACCCATCCTATGTTTACTGGCAAGTGTCCTCAATGTGGATATGAGTTTGACCGGGACTGGTCAGCACGGGTGCATTGGGATTGCCCAAACTCAGAATGCGGCTGGATGGATGATACTGTGTAGGATAAGAGGCTCATTCAAAGCCCTAAAATCATATATGAAGACTGCTGCTTTGACCTAAATGAACACTCAAACACGCTCCAATTCTCCAGATATTTACTCGATTTTGAGTCAAACTCAACGCTTGCGAGTTAGCGATGGAGAGATTAAACCCGTTTTAGATGGTTCCTCGAATACATCAAAGTTGCTCATACTTATTTGGTCGCAGTTGGGAGATTTTGATAATTTAGAATACGCTTGGTGGCTGCGAAGAGAATTTCAAGAAATCGCAGCAAGAGGAATCACAATTCGTGCTATTGGAATTGGAAACCGCAATTCTGGGATCAAGTTTTGTGAATATACGGGATTTCCTCAAGAATGGTTGTTTGTGGATACAGTAGCTGAAATTCACGCTTTTTTAGGGCTTTATCGCGGTCTATCTATACAATTCCCAATGCTATCAACGTCACAAAAAGCTTGGCTTAATTTAATCCTAATGTGTGCTGGGATTGGTAGTCCGGGAACTCTCAAAGAAGTTTTTCGGGGTTACAAAGGTGATAAAAAAGCACCTCAATTAATTGCTGATGAGGAAGTTATCAAGAATACACCAATACCCGCAATGAAAGGTTCATTTTTCAAAGCAGCTGGAGGAAAAGGTTTTCAGCGTCCTTTTGAATTAGCAACCCTGCGCCTGCGAAACATGACTGAAGTTTTGAGCAACTGGAATACTTATGTACCAGATTCATCTTATTTGACACAACGAGGAGGAACTTTTCTATTTGATTCTCAAGGAAAATTAATTTACGAACATCGCGATCGCGGTATTCTTGGTTTTGCCGAAAATATGAGCAATCCCTTATCTTTTTTATACAAGTAATTCATTATCAACGGTTACTTTTGAGCGATTGGATCGCTTTATTATTGCTCTATATGACCAAAACTAATTCAGAAATTCTAGAACAGCTAAAACGAGCATCTGACGGCTTGCTGTTTATGAGCGAGTCGGAATATCCTTGTGAAGCTTTCTTGTGGCCAGATATTGCACCTGCAACGCCTGAAAAAGTCTTAAAACTGACAAATCATCCTCAAGATACACCCGTTCAAGTCGAGGGGGTTGACGATTTTTTTAGTGTAGCAACGACAGAAGAAGATTGGCATGAGGAAGAAGAGAAAGCAACCGTAAAACGATTTCAAACCCTTGTGCAGACACTCAAAGAAAACCTGACTAATTTGCAGGTGTATCGCCTCGGACATAAAGAGGTTAATGCTTATATTGTTGGTGATACCCCAACTGGAAATTTAGCGGGGATTTCTACGAAAGTTGTAGAAACTTGACTTGCTTAAAGACTATCTACTTTGCTTTCAATAACTTCTTGAATATTTGGGGAAACATTCGAGAGGAAATCATAGTTTGTGAGTTTTTCTAATTCGTCAACGCTGACTTTATAAGTTCTCCAATCATTGTTGATTTCTTGTTCATTCGGGATGTTAACCGCGATGACGCGAGTATTAGCAGTAATACCGTCAAGCCCAGAGCCAGGACTGTCTAAAACCACAATAATCTTCCAAGTTGTCTGAGGAACCGTCACTTTACCTTTGAGGGGTTCACCTTGACTTCCCGCAGGCCCAGCTACAATGTAAAGTTCTTTGCCCTGGTTAACCAAATTTCGACAATAGTCTTCTAAATTACCCCAAGTGTTACGATTATTATCTGGTGTTTGGGGCATCATGTTAGTCATTAAGAAAGTTGAAGAGTTATCCTCTACTGTCAAAGAGCGGTCTGCTGATGGCACAATATGACCTTTGTCAAAACCTGAACCAGCGTATATAGTCGGTGTCACTCGCACCCAACCATTCGGCAACGTGCTATCAGGGCGGAAGTTATCCTGGCGCTCTGCTTTCCCTAGCCATGACTTATTTAACAGCCAGCTTGCCCAATTCGCAGTCCCTTTGCTGTTGTTGTAGGAGAGTGCATACTGGTTTTTTACCATTAAATAATTGTTTGGAGTATCCACACTTGCAGTTGCACCACTAGGATTTCCCAGCAGCAGGTGAGGGCTTATTGAGGTAGGTACAATCGGCGTTGGCTGTAATGGTTTTTCTGTTGTCGGTGTTGGCACCTGGGTTTGCGCTGGCGAACACCCCAATAGAGCAATTAGCCCAGTGGCAACAGCCAAAGCCTGAAAACGTTTGATTAAACGCAT
>NZ_CP040272.1:3500000-3525000 GCF_013393905.1 Nostoc sp. C052 | reverse complement strand
GGCGAGTTGCAGCCTGCGATCTGAACTGGCTCCGGTTTCCGGGATTTGCTTGCATTCGCATGCTTGCTGCCCTCTGTCCGGAGCATTGTAGTACGTGTGTAGCCCAAGGCGTAAGGGGCATGCTGACTTGACGTCATCCCCACCTTCCTCCGGTTTGTCACCGGCAGTCTCTCTAGAGTGCCCAACTTAATGCTGGCAACTAAAAACGAGGGTTGCGCTCGTTGCGGGACTTAACCCAACATCTCACGACACGAGCTGACGACAGCCATGCACCACCTGTGTTCGCGCTCCCGAAGGCACTCCCAGCTTTCACCAGGATTCGCGACATGTCAAGCCTTGGTAAGGTTCTTCGCGTTGCATCGAATTAAACCACATACTCCACCGCTTGTGCGGGCCCCCGTCAATTCCTTTGAGTTTCACCGTTGCCGGCGTACTCCCCAGGCGGGATACTTAACGCGTTAGCTACGGCACGGCTCGGGTCGATACAAGCCACGCCTAGTATCCATCGTTTACGGCTAGGACTACTGGGGTATCTAATCCCATTCGCTCCCCTAGCTTTCGTCCCTCAGTGTCAGTTACGGCCTAGCAGAGCGCCTTCGCCACCGGTGTTCTTCCTGATCTCTACGCATTTCACCGCTACACCAGGAATTCCCTCTGCCCCGAACGTACTCTAGCTATGTAGTTTCCACTGCTCTTATGAGGTTGAGCCTCACTCTTTAACAGCAGACTTACATTGCCACCTGCGGACGCTTTACGCCCAATCATTCCGGATAACGCTTGCATCCTCCGTATTACCGCGGCTGCTGGCACGGAGTTAGCCGATGCTTATTCCTCAGGTACCGTCATTTTTTTCTTCCCTGAGAAAAGAGGTTTACGACCCAAGAGCCTTCCTCCCTCACGCGGTATTGCTCCGTCAGGCTTTCGCCCATTGCGGAAAATTCCCCACTGCTGCCTCCCGTAGGAGTCTGGGCGTGTCTCAGTCCCAGTGTGGCTGATCGTCCTCTCAGACCAGCTACTGATCGTCGCCTTGGGAGTCCATTACACTTCCAACTAGCTAATCAGACGCGAGCTCATCATCAGGCAGTTAACCTTTCACCCAAGGGCACATCCGGTATTAGCCACCGTTTCCAGTGGTTGTCCCAGACCTGATGGTAGATTCTCACGCGTTACTCACCCGTCCGCCACTAAATCCCGAAAGATTCCGTTCGACTTGCATGTGTTAAGCATACCGCCAGCGTTCATCCTGAGCCAGGATCAAACTCTCCGTTTTGTATTGGAAAGCTCTATAGCTCAATAGCTGCTCTTTTTTAACTTCAGCTTAGTTATCTTTATTTGCTTGACGCAATCCACTTGCTGTATAATCGCTTTCAAACTATAATATTTTCAAGGTTCGGTGTCCCTCACAGCGTCGCTTTCGTTCGCTTCGCTTCAGGCACTTATTCAATATAGCGAACCCACTTCATTGTGTCAACTACTTTTTCCAAAATCTTTTGGAACTGTTTCTTGGTCACTATCAAAGCCTTAGAGAGTAAGAGTTTTAGGCTATATCATTGCTGGATGTCAGTAAGGAAGCAATTAAAGTTGTGAGGAATTCTGGTATTTTGCCGCCCTGGTTGGTTTTAGATCCACTGTTGCGTGGCTGGTTGATGGAGGATATTGGCAGGGGCGATCGCACTACAAATACCCTACTAATAGAAAATGTGACGCTAGGCTCTGCGAAATGGATAGCGAAGGCTTCAGGGATTATTGCTGGCTTACCAGTTGCAGCTAGGGTGTTTCAGATTTTGAATGAAAAAGTCAGTTTCGTAGCGGTTGCATCTGAAGGTACATGGTGTGAGCCGGGACAGGTGGTAGCTGAAATTCATGGTTCGCTGGATGCGCTGTTGATGGGTGAACGAGTGGCGCTCAACTTGGCTATGCGTTTGAGTGGGATTTCTACCCTCACTCATATATATGTAGAGAAAATTGCCGATTTACCTGCTCAGTTGGTGGATACGCGTAAAACTACACCAGGGCTGAGATTGTTGGAAAAGTACGCGACTGCTTTGGGTGGGGCGATTAATCATCGTATGGGATTGGATGATGCGGTGATGATTAAGGATAATCACATTGCGGCTGCTGGGGGAATTGGAAAAGCTATTACCCGTATTCGTTCTCAGATTCCTTATCCCTTGACAATTGAGGTTGAGACAGAAAGTTTAGAGCAGGTGAAAGAAGCTTTGCAGCACAAGGCTGAAATTATTATGTTGGACAATATGCCTTTGGATATGATGCGTCAGGCGGTGCAGTTGATTCGCCAGCAGGATAGCCGGGTGAAAATTGAAGCTTCGGGGAATGTGACTTTGGAGACGATTCGCGGTGTGGCGGAAACGGGTGTTGACTATATTTCTAGCAGTGCGCCGATTACTCAGTCGAGGTGGTTGGATTTGAGTATGAGGATTGTAATTTAAATGTCATGAGGTGAATCACCTTATTGCAAAGTCGGTATTCGTTGACGGTAGCTATTGTTGAATTACCTCCCCATCAATATTGTAAATCAAACTGGGTTAATTTATATACTTGCTAAGTAAAAGTACTTAATCTATCGCACCAGCTTTGCTCAAGCTAGGATGTGAAATAAGAAGAGCGAGAAAAAAACGATCGCTAATCCATCCTCTAAGAATTACCTGAGAATGTTTGCAATGGTTACACAGTTACCATCTTCTAACCAAAAAGGCATTATTTACCCTGACAGCGATGGACAACCAATAGCAGACAACACTAAGCAGTTTGAATTAATTGTCTGGATTAAAAATAATTTAGAACTGCTGTTTGGCAATGACCAAAATGTGTTCGTCGCTGGAGATTTATTGTGGTATCCGGTGGAAGATGATAATAAGCTCCGCCAAGCTCTTGATGTGATGGTAGTTTTTGGTAGACCAAAAGGATACCAAGGTTCTTATCAACAGTGGCTTGAAGACAATATTCCCCCGCAGGTGGTATTTGAAATTTGGTCGCCTGGAAACCGGATCTCTAAAATGGCGAAAAAATTAGAGTTTTATGAGCGCTACGGTGTGGAAGAATATTATCTGTATGAACCTGATGTGGTTGATTTGACAGGCTGGCAGCGACGCAACTCAAGATTAGAAGTGATTGACCAAATGGTTGGTTGGGTGAGTCCTAGATTGGGGGTGCGTTTCGATTTGACTGAGGAAGAACTGCAAATTTATCGTCCTGATGGCGATCGCTTTTTGACTTTTTTGGAACTAGACCAACAACGACAGCAAGAAAGACAACGAGCAGAACAAGCTGAGGACCAGTTAGAAGCTCTCCGTGCTTTACTACAAGAACGAGGAATTAATCCAGACCAATTGTGACCGAATTTAATTTACAAGTCTCAGAAAATAGCGATCGCTTTAAACAAAAGGTTTACTAATTCGCAGTCCCAGGATCACTAAGTCCCGTTCAACACTGTCAAGTTCGGCAATGTTAGGTAAATGTCCCCAGCGTTCAAAACCAAACGTTTCAAAGAGTTTTAAACTGGGCTGATTGTGGGCAAAAATAAAGCATACTAGGCTCTTTATACCTAAACTAGGACTTTCGTTAATTGCTTGTGCTAAGAGTTGCCGTCCCAAGCCACACCGATGAAAGTTAGGGGCTATGTAAATACTAATTTCGGCAGTCCTCCTATAGGCGGGTCGCCCATAAAAGGATTGGAAACTAAGCCATCCAGCGATTATTCCGTCTACTTCAATTACCCAAAGTGGGCGTTGCGAAGGCGATCGCCCTTTAAACCAAGCAAGACGACTTTCCACGGATACTGGTTCTAAGTCAGCCGTTGCCATGCGGCTGGGAACTGCGGCATTGTAAATTGCCACAATTGCAGGTAAGTCAGTTTCAGCCGCATGGCGAATAGTCATTGCTACCGTCTCGAAAAAATTTTCTGAAAATATTCAAAAATAATACAGTGTTAACAGTAGCAATTTTACGGCTTCTATCGTATTTGTCATAAGAGTTAGAAGTTAAGAGTTAGGAATTTTAAACTCATAACTCCTGATTTTATGCACGTGCTAGCAAGGGAGCAGCAGCTAGTAAGGTTTTGGTATAAGGATGCTGAGGATTGGCGAAAATCTGTTTTGTCAGACCGAGTTCGACAATTTTACCGCCATTCATCACGGCAATACGATCACACAAAAATCGAGCTAACCAAAGGTCATGAGTAATGAATAGATAAGTTAACTCAAACTCTTCCTTTAATTGCAACATCAAATCCAGCACTTGCGACTGCACGCTAGCATCTAACATACTCACAGGTTCATCGCAGATTAAGAGTTTCGGATGAGTAATCAAAGCACGAGCGATCGCAACTCTTTGCTGTTGTCCCCCAGACAAATCTGATGGATATCGCTCATAATACACTTCTGGTGGTGTTAGCCCAACTTTATTTAGCATCCACAAAACTTGTTCTTTTGCCTTGGCAGGGTTGGCTAAATTGTGGATAAATAAAGGATCGGCGATACTTTGTCCCACCGTCATCGCTGGATTGAGACAAGCATGAGGGTCTTGAAAAACCATTTGTATTTGTCGCCGTGAAGAACGGATTTCTTGACGCGACAGTTTAGTTAAATCCTGTCCTAAAAACTCAACTTTGCCACTAGTGGGACGAATTAGTTGCAAAATTGTTCGTGATAGTGTACTTTTTCCACAACCTGATTCCCCGACTAAGCCGAGAATTTCTCCTGAATAAATATCTAGGTTGATTCCATCTACTGCTTTAATTGTCTGCGTTTGTGTGTTAAAAAGTCGTTCGATAAAGTTAGGTTCTATGGTGTAGTGTTGCTTGAGTTCTGTAACGCTCAAAATTGGAGATTGCTGATTAATAATGGGTAATTGCTTTTCCGCGTCATTGGCAATGATCAATTCTCCATCATCATTTACTGCTTGAATGTGTAAAGCTGCTTTTAGGAGCGATCGCGTATATTCATGTTGAGGTTGCCTAAACACGGTTTCTGTAGCACCCATTTCAACCATCTTGCCCTGGTACATCACGCCAATGCGATCGCAATACTCAGCCACCATTGCTAAATCGTGAGATATCAGCAATAATCCCATGTTTTCTTCACCGCACAGGCGAGTTAATTCTTGCAATATCTGCGCGGAGACGGTGACATCTAAACTGGTGGTGGGTTCATCGGCAACAATTAACTTGGGGTTGAGGAGTAAAGCTAAAGCGATCGCTACCCTTTGCCGCATTCCACCGCTAAACTCATGAGGAAACTGATTCCAACGACTAGCGGGAATATTCACCTTCGCCAAGGTAGCAAGTGCTTTTTCTTTCGCTTCCCGCGTTGATAATTCTGGTGAGTGCGCCTGAAGAGTTTCGATACAATGCTTACCAATAGTCATCAGCGGATCGAGGCGTGTCATGGGATCTTGAAAAACTAAGGCGATCGCCTCTCCTCGAAATTTCCGCAACTGGTTAGGCATCAAGTCAAGCACTGACTGTCCTTGAAATATCACCCGTCCCTCAACACGACTAGAGGCTGGTAGTAAACGCATTACTGCCCTTCCAATAGTTGACTTACCACAACCCGACTCTCCCACCAATCCCATTCTTTCACCTGGTTGTAATGTGAAAGAGACATCATCAACCGCCCAGCTTGCTTCTTCTCCACTCCGTTGAGGATAGGCAACTCGCAGATTTTCGATACAAAATAAGGCTTCACTCATAGTTTAGTTATCAGCCCTGAGCTACCAGTTTTTATAATTTCAAATTTAGGATAGTCTATCAAATTAAGTATTAGACCTGTTTTATAAAACAGAATTCAGGAGTCCGAATTCAGAATTCAGAATTCTGTATGATCTGCGGATAGCGCAGCGTAGAGCCTTCTCTACGAGACGCTACGCGAACGGCATGGCGAGTCTGCGATAGCATGTATTTTCGAGTCGCGTCTTGATTCTGACTCCTGTTAGCGCAGCGGGGCCTAGCCCATTCTGACTTCTGAATTCTAAATTTTGAATTCTTCTTCAAAAAACTTACCTAAACCTAGCCAAACTTGATTTAGTGTACCCGTTCGCCTTCAGGAGGCAGGAGTAACCTAAGCTTAAAAGCGTTGGACTTAGTTTGTATCTCTTGATGCTCGTACCATTATCTTCTTTTTAAACCAGGTAATGATCTACAGCTAAAGTAATCAATCATAATTGTTTCCTCCTGCCTCCTCTTATAAATTTCCAGTCTTAGCAATTGCAGACAGTTATCGATATTCTTGATAAGCACTGCTAAAGTTGATACAGCACACAACTATGATGTTATAAGTGCAAAATTTAAATGTGTAGGAACTAGAATCAAAATTAAGTCAGTAAATCAGGATTTTCAAGCTAATATTATGGAGCAAAGTCAGCCAGAACAGCGCCGTGCTGCCGATCAAGTGTTTCAACAATCCCTCGAACAGTTGGAGGATATCTTACAAGAAATTCCAATTGAGGAAGAAGATATCCCCCAACTGCATACTAGTACTTTCACGGAAGTAGAACTCGACGAAGACTTGATAGATATTGATTTAGCGGCTCTTGAGGACGCGGTTGCTGATATTGAACAATATCTCGAAGAAAAAACAAAAACCCAATTGGGGTAAAAAGTTAAAATTTATTACTGACAAATTAGTTGCCTTTGAGCTTCGTACAACATTAAAGCGGCTGCGATCGCCACGTTCAAAGATTCCACCCCAGGACTCAAAGGAATTCTGACTTGCCGATCTGCGATCGCTGCTAAATCTGCTGACAATCCAGCACCTTCATTTCCCAGTAAAATCATAGTGGGTTTTCGCCAGTCTACTTCCCAATAAGTTAAAGTCGCACTGGGTAAGGTTGCTACTACCTGCATTCCTGCCTGCTGGCTTTGTTGGACTGTCGCTTTCAAATCTTCGGTTACGGCTGTTGCTAGGCGAAACCATTGCCCTGCCGAAGCACGCAGAACTTTAGGACTATCTAAATCTACGCTATCTCCACTTACCCACAACCCCGATGCTCCAGCGGCGGCGGCGGTGCGGATCATTGTACCCAGGTTGCCGGGATCTTGTATCGTTTCTAAAGCTAGCACTAAACCAGTAAATGGTACTTGAGTTTGGCGTTCCCTACGTTTTGCCGTTGCTACCACCCCATCTGGTTGGACTGTGGTAGCGATCGCATCCAAGACTTCTCTACTGACAATTTCGGCGCGATCGCATCGGCTACAAGCTTCATCCCACAGCGAAACGTGGGCTGCTTGCCAATCTGGCGTACAACACACGGTTTCTAGTGGGTAATTCACCGCACAAGCCTCTTCTAACAGGTGTGTCCCTTCTAGTAAAAATAAGTGCTGTTTATGCCGCTCCTTGGTGGAGTGCAGTTTGCGAATTTGCTTAACTAGGGAATTTTGTAAACTGGTCAACACAATTTTGGATTTTGGATTTTGGATTTTGGATTTTGGATTAATCTAAAATCGGCAATCTAAAATCCAAAATTAATATGCGGAACCCGGGACTTGAACCCGGAAGCCTTGCGGCACTAGAACCTGAATCTAGCGCGTCTGCCAATTCCGCCAGTTCCGCTGGCACTTGTAGCTTATCGACAATTTCCTATTATTGCGTAATTTTTTACCTCTGTCAAGTAAAAATCAGACTGAAAACGAGTGATTCAGGCGATCGGTTAAATCAAAATATTAACTGAAACAATACAGCATTGATTTTTAGAGAACACTTAAGTTATTTTACTGAGTATTTAATTTTGCTTAAAAGTACTACTTGCTCGTTATTTTTTGTTAAATTTTTTAAAAACTCAAAAGGCTTGCTACTGCTTATTTTCAGCCCGTATTTTTCACTCAAAAAACATTTTTTTATGCAAGATGCTGCTCTAAAACGTGGACATTTTGAATCTTTACTGTAGAATCAAAACCAACTTCAAACATATAAAATACGTATTACTTTTGGAGGTAGGCTTATTAATCCTTCTACCAGCTTACCAGATGCCAAAATTGCTCCAGAAGCAGACTCCTCAGTCTTGCAAATTTGGGGTGGGCATCCTTTGCGAGGTCATGTGAAAATTAGCGGGGCAAAAAATGCAGCACTGGTAATCATGGCTGGAGCCTTGCTGTGTCCGGGCGATTGTCGTATCCGCAATGTCCCCTTGTTAGCGGACGTAGAGCGGATGGGTCAGGTGTTATCGGCTTTGGGTGTGCAATTAACACGACAAGGCGACATTTTAGACATCAACGCCAGCGAGATTAAAACATCAAAAGCTCCCTACGAACTAGTTACCCAGCTGAGGGCGAGTTTTTTCGCCATTGGAGCCATTTTGGCAAGACTAGGAGTAGCACAGATGCCTTTACCAGGCGGTTGTGCTATTGGGGCAAGACCTGTTGACCTGCATGTTCGAGGACTGCAAGCAATGGGAGCGGAAGTACAAATTGAGCATGGCATTTGTAATGCCTACGTCCCTGGCAGCAGCCGGAGATTAAAAGGTGCGAAGATTTACTTAGACATCGCTAGTGTTGGAGCGACGGAAAACTTGATGATGGCGGCTACCCTGGCAGAGGGTGAAACAATCATCGAAAATGCTGCCAGAGAACCGGAAGTAGTCGATTTGGCTAACTTCTGTAATGCGATGGGAGCGAAGATTAAAGGGGCGGGGACTAGCAGAATTATTGTCGAAGGAGTCCCCAAATTGCATTCTGTTGACTACAGTATTATTCCCGATCGCATTGAGGCTGGAACATTTTTGTTGGCAGCAGCAATTACCCGCTCAGAACTTATCCTCTCGCCAGTGGCTCCAGAACACCTTATACCAGTCAT
The DNA here is from genome assembly GCF_013393905.1 of Nostoc sp. C052. Classification (GTDB taxonomy): domain Bacteria; phylum Cyanobacteriota; class Cyanobacteriia; order Cyanobacteriales; family Nostocaceae; genus Nostoc. Next base: position 3,516,193 of record NZ_CP040272.1, on the reverse strand, counting down.
TGCCAAGCTGCGGGATATTGGAGTGACAATAATTGAGGATAAGCCTGAACACTTACGTATTCTGCCTGCGGAAACCCTCAAGGCAACGGATATTGAAACTCAATACCATCCAGGTTTTCCCACAGATATGCAAGCGCCGTTCATGGCTTTACTGACATTGGCAGAAGGCGATAGCGTGATTAACGAATCCGTCTTTGAAAATCGCTTGCGTCATGCCTCAGAGTTAAATCGCTTGGGGGCCGATATTCGTGTCAAAGGCAATGCTGCTTTCGTTCGGGGAGTACCAAAATTGTCTGGCGCACCAGTATTAGGCACAGATTTACGAGCATCGGCAGCACTAGTCATCGCCGGACTGGCAGCAGAAGGACAAACCACAATTCAAGGATTACAGCACCTCGATCGCGGCTATGATCGACTTGATGTGAAGTTACAGCAATTGGGGGCTAAAATCCTTCGTGTGGGCGAAACATCAGCAGACGCAGAAGTTGCTCCTACCATCAGTAGCCTGTCAAGTTGAAATTGATCGGTTGAAACTGACGCTGGGATAAGGGAGACAAGGGAGATAAGGTAAAATTTTCCCTCCCTACTTCCCTTCATTTACCCATCTATACCTTACGATTTCCTAAATTCTCCTGATAGATAGAGGCTTTTAAGCTTTGTTAATATCTTTTTTTGATGAATATTCAGGAAAAATCTGTGTTGGCTGTTACAATATTGTTAAGAAAAGTTGCCCGTTGCATTTTGGGAACGCGCAATTGGGTTTTAACTCTCTTGAGAAGACAACGCAAAAAAACATTTTATAGACCAGCTGTGGGAGGCTGGTCTTTTTGTATTAAAAGTAGTTTAGGATTCGTATCTGATTTTTGAAAAAACTCAGTACACGTCTATTCCCTGTTCCCTCCCTATACAAGCTACGGTGTACACACAAGTCCTAAAAACCTTATTTGATAAGACTTTCCTCGTTCCCAGTCTCCGACTGGGAATGCATTCATTGAGTCTCTGACTCAATATCTGACTTGAGGCAGAGCCTCTAAATCAGGCATTCCCATGCAGAGCTTGTGTTTGAGAGCAACGAGAAAACAATGGAAAATCAAGCTTTTTTGACTTATGTATACACGGTAGCCCTATACAAGTAAGTTCAGTAATCAAATCGGATTCCTATATTGTTCTGAGATATTAAGGTCAGCAAAAATACTGAGCTTTCTTTTTGATATCACACACAAAATAAAAGACGCAAAGTATAAATTTGCGTCTTCTTTTAAGATTTTAAAAATTAGAAAGTGAATGTGGTTCTCACCGTACCAATCACGATATCGTCGTTTTGATTGTTATGATCTGGTGCTGTCAGCCAGATAACTCCTGGGGTGATGCTGATATTGTCACTCAGCTTATATTGATAGAAACCTTCAATGTGATATGAAGTGTCTGGATCTTTGTTGATGCCTGCATTGCTGAGAGAACTGCTTACATTGGTAACTTTAGGTTCCATACCCACAATAATGCCTGCAATGTTACCTGTTTTACCAAGATCCGGGAAAGCTAGGGTAACGGCATAGTTCCAGATGTCAGCATCGCCAGGAGTAACTGTAAGAATGCGAGCTTTGGTAAAGCCAGCCCAACCGCCAATCACAAATTTTGGGCTAGGTTGAAAGGATGCTTCTATACCGTAGGAATTACTAGAAGCATTTTGCAATATGTTATTAGCATTATTACTACCACCACTACCATTGGCAAAAAAAGTATTGTTGTAGGCGTTAAGGTAGGTTAAACCAAGAGTAATTTGGTTGGTAGGCTTAACTGTTAACTGCGCCATAGCACCATAAGCACCATTGAACAGTCCAGAGCCTAGCTGAGGGTTAGCAGCATCATTCGCTAAATACCCCAAGCTTAGTTCCAGCTTATCGCTAAACTCGTGTTTGATCCCGATGCCAGTACCATTGGCTAGATAATAAATTGGGTTGCGAGTCCCAAAATGGGAAAGGGCACCGCTACCACCATCTCCATCTAGATATGGGTTGACTGTGTTAGTGAAATCATCAACTGCACCTGCATTTGCTTCCAAGGTGACGTTTGTTTTCTTACCAAGAGGAAACTGATACAACAACGCATCTATTACAACTCCATTGCTGTTGTTACCACCAGCAAATCGGAAGTCACCTTCTGGTGTAAAGGTAGCAGTCTGAGAGAAGGCGTCTAAGTTTGTTGCCTGAAGTCTTGTTCTGAGTAAATCTTGACCTGTGAAACTGGTGTCGAGGTTCAGACGCACTCGGTCTGCAAGGACGGTATTTTGGTTGACTTTTTGACCATTAACTGTGTTTCCACTTACGACACTGGCGATCGCAATTACCACTTCTCCATTCAGTTTGGTTGTGGTTGAAAACTGATGTGCCTCCAATTCGGCAGTACGTGTTTCTACTGCATCCACCCGACCCCGGAGTGTCGCTAGTTCTGCTGAAAAGTTTTCTTGCAGCTTTTGTAATTTGGCTAAATCTTCTTTTGTTACCAAATCAGCTGTGCCAGTGGCTATTAGTTCGTTAACTCGATCCAGACAAGCATTCAAACCAGCAGCAAACTCATATCGCGTTAATGCCCGATTACCACGATAAGTACTATTTGGGTAGCCGGCAATACAACCATAGCGCTCTACCAACGATTGTAAGGCTTGGAATGCCCAGTCTGTAGTTTGCACATCAGATAACTGAGACACTGAGGTGACTTGCGCCATTGTCTGATCTTTGGTGCTTGGACTAGCTGAAACTTGTGATTGATTGATTTCAGAGGTGCTGGATGTTTCACCTGCAAATACAGCCGTATTTACAAATAGCATTACACCGCAGACTGCTGGACTAAATAGCAGATATTTACAGAATTTTTGCATTTTTCTCCTCGCACTGATCTCTAACTCACACCCAAACCACGTTTTTTCAAACGTGTATTTCATGAGAATATTTCTCAGTAATCTTATCAGAAGTTAGCAACCTTTTTGAGAAAGAAGTCAAGAAATCCTAATTATTTAGGGAAAACTAAATTGCAAGGGGCTATACCCCATGAAAAATTTTGTTGTTACTCATTACACAGGAAATCTAGAATGATATTATTGATTTTGGATGAGAATGAGAATTATTCTAGTATAGAATTTAAAATAGTTCTCATTGTCAATGGAAACTGTGACATAGGTAGAGCAAGCATCGGTTTTGAGGAGAAAACACCGTGATTGTAAATTGCAGAGGACTTATAACTGGCAGGCAAAGAAGCGGCATCTTGCCCATCGTTGCTGTGCTAATGTTGTCAATGGCTACTGGCTGTAGTCAATCGAACTCGAATCAGGGAAAAACTTCCGAACAGTCCCCAAAAGTGCAAGAAGTTGGTTCTACCCCACCGATGCAGTCGGGAAAAACTAAAGTAGTGACGACATTTTTGCCGATATATTTATTTACTAAGGCGGTAGCTGGAAATGTCGCAGATGTAGAAATTTTAGTACCACCGGGTACGGAGGTACATGAATATCAAGCGACACCAGAAAATGTTAAAGCGATCGCTACTGCTAATGTGTTAGTAAAAAATGGTTTAGGTTTGGAGGAATTTCTGGAAGGTACTGTAAAAAATGCCCAAAATCCCAAATTAACTGAAATTGATGCAAGTATTGGTATTAAACCCTTAAATGAAATTTCACCTGTTGTAAAAACAGCGCCAGATGAAAAAGACCACGAACACCTCCAAGGTAATCCTCATGTTTGGTTAGATCCAGTTTTGGCAAAACAGCAGGTAACAAATATTCGGGATGGATTAATTGCTGCCGACCCCGCAAACAAAGCTACTTACGAAGCAAATGCTACGGCTTATATTAAAGAATTAGAAAGTTTAAATAGCGAATTTCAGCAGACTTTGCAAAAAAATCCCAGTTGCACCTTTATTACTTTTCATGATGCGTTTCCATATTTAGCTAAACGCTATAATCTCAAGCAAGTTGCGGTGGTAGAAATTCCCGAAGATCAACTGTCACCAGCAGATGTGCAAAATGCAATCAATGCTGTGAAAAAGTACAAAGTTAAAGCTTTATTTAGCGAACCAGGAGTAGATAATAAACTTCTGGTCAGTCTCTCCAAAGACTTGAAATTAACTTTGCGTACTCTGGATTCTCTGGAAACTGGCGAAACCGATCCGCAGCATTATTTTAAAGCGATGAAAGCTAATTTACAAATTTTAGAAACCTCCTGTAAATAAGTTGTAATTTGTCCTTTGCAAATCACTAATAACTAATAACTAATGACTAACAATATTTTAAAAGTAGAAGGTTTAACTGTTTACCAAGGCAGCTATCTAGCGGTTCGAGATGTTTCCTTTGAATTGTTGCCAGGAACAGATACAGCCATCGTTGGCCCCAATGGTGCTGGTAAAAGTACTTTGGTAAAAGCGGTTTTAGATTTGATACCTCGAAGTGCTGGGACAATTGAAATATTGGGTCGCCCAATTGCCAGGCTGGGGCATTTACGCCACACATTAGGCTACATGCCACAAAACTTTATTTTTGACCGCAGCTTTCCCATTTCTGTTAGGGAATTAGTAGGACTGGGATGGGCTAAGGAAGGGAAAAGAAAGAATTCATTTTTCTCCAGACTATGGAAACAAGACCGAGAAAAATCGGTAGCAGTAACAGAAGCTTTACGGCGGACTGATGCTTATCATTTACAGCATCAAGCTATTGGTACTCTTAGCGGCGGTCAACTCAAGCGGGTTTTATTGGCTTATTGTTTGGTAATGCCTCGGAAGCTGTTGGTACTAGATGAAGCCTTTGCTGGTGTTGATGTGCAAGGTGCAGCAGATTTTTATGCTTTGCTAAATGAATTAAAACGGGAAGAAGGTTGGACAGTATTGCAAGTTTCTCACGATATTGATATGGTAAATCGCCATTGCGATCGCGTGCTTTGTCTGAACCAAAGCATTGTTTGTACTGGTAAGCCAGAAATTGCCCTTTCACCGCAAAACCTGTTAGCAACCTACGGCCCAGGTTTCAGCCGCTACCAGCACCAACATTAATGCCCATAAGTATGAATTTCTTCAATGATTGTCAGATAGCTTGGCTTGCGATCGCCAATATTAATGACTTGGTAAGCTTATTAACATTCCCCTATATGCAGCGTGCGATCGTCGGTGCTGCCTTGATGGGGATACTTGGCGGGATGTTGGGTAGTTTTGTCACCTTGCGCCAGTTATCCTTTTTCAGCCACGCAGTAGGTCATGCAGCACTCGTAGGTGTGGCATTAGGCGTGCTACTACAGATAAATCCTACTTGGATGCTATTACCTTTTACCTTGGTTTTTGGTGTTATTGTTCTTTACTTTATTGACAAAACCGATTTAGCTAGCGATAGCGTACTTAGCATAGTGCTATCTGGGGCATTAGCGATTGGTTTAATTCTCACGAGCCTAATTAAAGGCTATCGTGGCAACTTGATGGCTGTGCTGTTCGGGGATATTCTAGCGATCGACACCACAGATTTGATTTTGACGTTGGTAGTACTTGTGGGAGGTAGTATATTTTTACTATCAACCATGCGGCAGCAAATTTTATTGACCCTTAATCCAGATGTAGCACAAGTTCAAGGTGTTCCCGTCCAATTGTATCGCTACGGCTTTGTGGTCTTGCTTTCACTCGCCGTTGCTGTCGCGATTAAAGCTGTTGGTGTTTTATTGGTGAACGCCTTTTTAGTTATTCCCGCCTCCACCGCTAAACTGATGAGTCACCACTTTAGCCACTTTCTAGCTATGTCGGTGATAGTTGGTTCCATTAGCAGTATTGCTGGCATTATGGTGTCCGGTCTTTTCAACCTGGCTTCTGGCCCAAGTATTGTTCTTGTCCAGTTTCTACTATTTGTAGCCGTTTTCATCTGGTTCAAGTTGAAGTTGAAAGCTGCATAAATCTTTTTTCTCCAAGGGCTTGCTATATTCTTAAATGTTTGCTACATTTATTAATCGTGGCTCACAAAAGCCCCAGCCGGGATAGCTCAGTTGGTAGAGCAGAGGACTGAAAATCCTCGTGTCACCGGTTCAAGTCCGGTTCCTGGCATACTTCACAGCAGAAAACGCTTCTGACACAGTGACTCACTGATTCAAGTCCGGTTACTGGCATTTAAATAAATGAAAAGCCAAGCAATTTTGGCTAAAACTTATGGAAGTTTATCGAAACAGAATTAGTTCTGAATTCTGTACGACTGGCGGATGAATAACTGAATTTAAGACCACCAAATTATAGATTTGGTGGTCTTAATGACGATATCTTATGAGATGCTACACGTCTTTATTCTGTAATTAGGCATTCTTCTTCAATTCTGCTTTAACAAAGCGATCGCCACTTACCAGGCATAATTTGAATAGAACTGCTATCTGTCGGGTGTTTATGGCTGTGTTGTATCGCAATTACTGTAAATACTCAACTCGGTAGCCGATAGATAATCACTTTTCCTTTCCAATTTTCTTCCACAAATACCAAATACTCACCATTGGAACGCCGAAAAGCACGGATACCATAGGGTATATCAATCCAGCCACTCTCGCTGCCAACTTCTGGGCCTGGTTTTAATCGTTGTACTTCCACTCCCGTTGTAGCATTGTAGACGTATACCTCTGCGGTTTTAACTGTCACGGCAAATACACGATCTCCTGCCACACTCATTGCAGCTGTAGATACTTCCCGCTTACCAGTGCTGTCGTAAGGAATCACAATTCGCCACTTGGGAGTACGATTACCTTGACTCCAATTATCAAAACGGACAATCTCAGATCCAGCTACTCCTGTATCGTCACCAAAGGCGGGGTGATCTACTGTAAAACCTGAAAGATACATCGTATCTGTTTGAGGGAAATATTCGATCCGCCGTAAGTCGTTAAATATTTTGGGAGTAGCTTGTTTTTCCATCGAACTATAGCTGTAGATGGGGTTGCCTTTAGAATCTATTCCCTGTAAAGGATAGTGTCGAATGCCATCTTCTGTTCGCAAAGCTTTCCAAACATCTCCTTTGCTGTCTACCCACCAGCCACCAAGATGAGGATAATCTTTGCTGCGATCGTATTCGTTCTTTTCAAATTTGCCATTACCATTGCGATCACGCCAGATCCATTCTCCTTGTTCTGGTTGATGCGGTGGCCAATTTCCGTCAAGAAATGGTTTATCTGCACCATTGCTACCGACAAACATTCCGGCTGGTATGGCAACTTGGCCATCTGTGGCTGGATTAAAACGGTATATTTGCAGAAAGCTGCTATACATATCTGTGAGAAACAAAAACAGTTTCCCTTGGATGCGGCGAACAAAGGTTCCATCTGGTGATGTATGCAGCCGTGGATCTTGAGGATATTTGAAAGCATTTAAGGTGTAGGCTTTGTAAGTCCACTGCTTACCAGCAGGCTTACTGTAGTCCATCAAATAGTGTTCTTGTTTGGTGAATAAATCTATACCATCAGTTTTAGGATCGGCATCTGCATTATCGACGAATATTAATCCCAGCGATCGCCATATCAACTTACCCGATGGCGAAAATTTCCGCAAATCTGTTCCTGATTTGTTGAAACCATTACTATTTATATAGATATTCCCTGAAGCATCTGTACCAACTCCGGTAAGTCCGTAAAGTTTCAAATCTTGAACTTCGCCAGAAACTCCTGCATAGATACCGCCTTTAGAACCGAAACTACCCACCTGCACAGGCTGATCTTTGATGTCATAAGTCAACATTTGCTGACGTGGTCCATTTTCTGCTACTAAAAGCTTACCTTGATGATTAATAGCGATCGCTGTTGGTTCAACAATATCTGCAATTTGTTGAGGTAATTGCTTTCCACTCTGGGAATAATGTAAAATTTTGGCAGGATTATTACCATTTTTACTTTGGATAATCCACAGATTTTTTTGTGGATCAACAGTTATTGCTCCCGGATTAGCAATAGTAAAGCTGCGGAGTTCCTTCATCGTATCAGGATCATAGACACGAATCCGATTAGCAGCAAAATCACTCACATACAACTCACTTTCCACAGTTGCTAATCCAGTGACTTCGCTTTTAGTACTGGTAATCAACATACTTTTATCCCAGCCACGTCCATTCGGAAACGGTGCAGGTTTTCCTGACAAGTCATAGCGTCTAACGCAATGCCAAGTTGTTCCTTCCGGTGGGTAATCTTCATTTGTTTTACCCCTCGAACCTTGAGTCATAGCAATGTAAATATATTTACTATTTGCTGTTACAGCTTTGCCACCGCCACGACTCCAACCGTGAGTATCACCAATGGCACCAATAACCTTACCATCCTTATATATTCCTGCCTCCATTCCTGCCTCATCCCAATGACTGTTAGTATAAACTGTGCCATCAGGAGCAACATACATTGCCTCAATATTGTTTTGTATCCGCAGATTTCCACTGCCAATAGTATTACCTATCCACGATGTTTTGTATGCAGGTGTGGGTGTCGTAGTATTGTTTTGTACCACCAAATTTTTATTGTCAGTAATATTATTTATCCATGATGTTTTGTATGTAAGCGTGGGTGTTTTAGTCGTGGCCCAGTCTGTTGTTATTCCCAGGGTGGTAACAATGACTCCAACAGCAAGACTGAGTAAAAAATTGAAAGTTTTACTTCTTTGTAAATATCTAGTCTGAGATAATTTCTGGATATGCTGACTGAGCTTTCTTAAATGGAACAATAATTTATTTTTCATATAGTTTTAAGCTTTTAATTATTTATATACAATCATTTTTTATAAAATCCGCACGGAATATAACTATTTTTAACTGGATAAAATTCAAGTTATGTAAAAACAGAAAATCTGATAATGCATGAATAAAAAATAAACACATTTCAAAAACAATATTTATATAAACTTCATAAAAACAACATGATTATTTAATTTATCCAAAAATCTTTTTTCATGTATCAATAGCTACTTATTTTTAAATAAATCCAGTCAAAAATAATACAAAATTCTGAGAAAATTATTAATCTATAGTGGTTTGTCCTTTTCACTGTCTAGCATTCACATTTCTTGATTGGTTAGTATCATATTTATCATATTCAGTGTTATCTGGTTAATAAAAACACAATTTTTTTTCCTTGTTGACGTTGGTATATAAATAGTTTATAAATTGGTGTTCTACAAAAAACTTTTATTCTTAGTATGTATTTGTAAATTTTAGTAGTTCAGATTGAGATAAAACAAGCTGTAGGGTAACTAATGAATTACCTCTACTGTTTTAATATATTTTATAGGAGATATCTCGATGATAGGTAATAAAGAAAAAAGTTTTAATTCCGCATCTGCATCTATTACGACCCTTGGATTAGGATGGTTTCCCAAAAGTCCTGGAGGACTAGAAAGATATATTTATGAACTAACTCATAAATTAGCAGCAAATCAAGACCAAATTGAATTATGTGGAGTTGGTCTACCAGAAGATGAACTAAATTCCCAAATTAAGCTAACTAACTTGGCGAGTCCTGATAGTGCTATTTGGCAAAGATTATGGGCAATTCGCACTAATTTTCAGAAAACAAGAACTAGCAAACCAGATGCGATTAATTTGCACTTTGCATTATACAGCTTTCCTCTTTTAGATATTTTACCAAAGGGAGTACCAGTTACTTTTAACTTTCATGGCCCTTGGGCTTCTGAAAGTCAGCAAGAGGTAGTTAATAAAAATCTTAGTCTTTTAATCAAGCACTGGTTAATAGAACAAAACACTTATAATCGCTGCGATCGCTTCATTGTTTTGAGCAAAGCATTTGGTAAAATATTACATGATAAATATCAAGTGCCGTGGAGCAAAATTAATGTTATTCCTGGTGGAGTTGATATTAATTGGTTTCAACCAAATTTATTACCTCAAGAGGCTTGTGCAAAATTAGGTTGGCCTACTAACCGCAGAATTATATTTACATCACGTCGCTTAGTACATCGAACCGGAGTTGACAAATTATTGCAAGCACTAGCGATAATTAAGCCCAGAATACCAGATGTTTGGCTTGCGATCGCAGGTCGTGGTCACGTCCAAGCTGCACTACAACAACAGGCTACAGAATTAGGACTAGACGACAACGTTAAATTTTTAGGTTTTCTGCCTGATGAGCAATTACCTATAGCTTACCAAGCTGCTGAATTGACTATAATGCCTAGTCAATCTTTTGAAGGATTTGGATTAGTAATAGTTGAATCTCTAGCCTGTGGTACTCCTGTTTTATGTACTCCAGTTGGGGGAATGCCAGAAATTTTATCAGAATTTTCACCTGATTTAATTACTACTTCAATAGAAGCCTCAGCTATTGCAGAAAAATTAGAACAAGTACTTTTGGGAAATATCCCCACACCATCACGAGAAGCCTGTCGCCAGTATGCTATCAAACACTATGATTGGAATCAAATTGCCCAGCAAGTGCGGAATGTTCTATTAAATTAAAGAAGTAAAGACGGTCAATTTTATAGAAACGTGTTGGTGTTAAAGGGCGAAACTCAGTAACATTTCACGTTTCTACTGAATAGTATTATATTATAAGGAAAATTAATGAAAATTCTTTTTTTAGATCAAAGTGGTAAACCAGGCGGTGCCGAATTATGTTTAATAGATATTGCTAAACCTTATGGCGATCGCGCTTTAGTCGGTTTATTTGCAGATGGCCCATTTAAAGATTTACTACAGCAAAATAATATTCCGGTAGAAGTTCTCGCAACTCAAGCAATCCAAGTTCGCAAAGAAAGCAGTTTGCTACAAGGATTCAAAAGTCTCGGACAACTTGCACCTTTGATTATTAAGGTAGTTAAAAAAGCCCGGAAATACGATTTAATCTATGCCAACACCCAAAAAGCATTAGTTGTAGGAGCATTGGCAAGTTTTTTTAGTCGTCGTCCTCTAGTCTATCATTTACACGATATTCTTTCCAAAGAACATTTTAGTCAAACTAATCTTCGTATTGCTATTAATTTAGCTAACCGTTTTGCATCGCTAGTAATTGCTAATTCTCAAGCTAGTAAAACAGCCTTTGTACAAGCAGGAGGAAAGCAAAATATTATTGAAGTTATCTATAATGGCTTCGATCCAAAAACTTATCAACCTGATGAATCTGATATTAATAAATTACAGCAGCAGTTAGAATTGCAAGGAAAATTTGTTGTTGGACACTTTAGCCGACTTGCACCTTGGAAAGGGCAGCATATTTTAATTGATGCCCTTGCTAAATGTCCGCCAGAAGTGACAGTAATTTTAGTTGGTGATGCACTATTTGGCGAACAAGAGTATGTCCAAAATTTACACCAACAAGTTACCCAACTGGGACTAGAAAACCGCGTCAAATTTTTAGGCTTTTGTTCTGATATTCCCCAGTTAATGTCAGCTTGTAACTTAGTAGCACATACCTCTACTTCTCCAGAACCCTTTGGTAGAGTAATTGTTGAGGCGATGCTATGCGGAAAACCTGTGGTTGCAGCCAAAGCTGGAGGTGTAATGGAATTAGTAGAACATGGAATTAATGGTTTTCTCGTGACACCAGGAGAACCCCAAGAACTAGCACAAGTAATTATTACCTGTCTTCATGAGACGGAAATAACTGCAACTATAGCTAGTAATGCACGGACTACGGCTAGTCTGCGTTTTGACGTTGCAACTATTAATCAGCAAATTGCCCAACTGCTGTCCCACAAATTATAGTAGTTTGTTTCCTTAATTTTGTAGGAATGCTAGATCCCCGACTTTTTGAAGAAGTCGGGGATCTGAACACCACTAACCTCTCAAATTTAAGGAGACAGACTAGTGATCTGTCTCCTTAAATTTGAGGGATTTACTCTATACTAATTATCAAGCAACGTGGACTTGATTAGTCTATGAGCAGACAGGCGATCGCCTCAAAAGAAGTTGGCAGGATAAATTTAGTACGTTCTTTTGTAATCAGAAGCGCGACAAAACAGGCTGTGATACCGAAGTAGCTTGTAAGTTGATTGCCTCTAAGTTTTGCAGATCCTAAAGCGCCAGGCTTTTTTGATATCATATTTTTACTTATTTTTTCTGAGTTTTTGTAAAAATATTGAAGGAGTTTCAGGAAATTTACATAGGGAATATGATGTCAATAGAGAAATCATGGCAATCTAGTTGATAGTCAACTGCCTAAAAATCGAAAAGGGTACAAAATGATTTCGGAATCTAACCTCGAGTTAACGATCGCTCTTGCTAATCCAGACTTAGATGTAGGAAGTGCTGAACTAGTAGCAGTTATAGAAATGCCCGAAGTAGCCAATTCTGCCGCCATTGAACAAGCGCAAAATTTTGTCGCAGATAACTAAGAAATTCCAGCAGTAAGGAAGAATAACAATATGGCGAAAGTAGCACTACTAATAGGAGTCAGCGAGTATGAGTCTGGTCTTACCCCATTGCCTGCGGCGACAAAAGATGTCGAGGCAATGCGGGGAGTTTTGCTGCACCCAGAGATTGGCGGTTTTGATGACGTAACACTACTGATAAATCCTCAACGACATGAAATGGAGGAAGCGATCGCCAGCTTCTTTGACGATCGTCAAAAAGATGACCTCTTGCTACTATTTTTTTCTGGACATGGCATTAAAGATGAGACTGGTAAGCTTTATTTTGCAGCTCGCAACACCCGCAAAACTGATAGGGGAGTACCAGCTAGGGCAACAATAGTACCAGCTAGCTTTGTCCATGAAGTTATGAGCAATAGCCACTCCAAGCGCGAGGTAGTGATTCTCGATTGTTGCTTTAGTGGCGCGTTTGCTGAGGGTATGTTAGCGAGAGATGATGGTTTTGTGGATGTCAAAAACCAATTGGGTGGAGAAGGGCGGGCTGTTCTCACATCTTCAACCTCAACCCAACTTTCCTTTGAACAGCAAGGAACAGATACCTCAACCTACACCAGCTACATAGTTGAGGGTCTGGAAACTGGTGCCGCAGATCGGGATGAAGATGGCTGGATTTCTGTTGACGAATTGCATGAATATGCTGCTAAGAAGGTGCAAGAAAGTACGCCAGCCATGAGACCCGAAATGTATCCAATCAAAGGAGGCCACAAAATTAAACTTGCGAAAGCACCAAGCAATGATCCCATGCTTACATATCGTCGAGAAGTTGAGTATTGGGTAGAGGGTGGTAACGGCGAAATTTCTGTTGCTGGTCGCGCTGCATTGGATGCCTTACAAGAGACGCTGAAACTATCACCTGAGCAGGCTAATGCAATTGAAACTCAGGTTTTAGCACCTATCAAAGACTACAAGAAAAAATTGCAGCGATATGAATTAGCATTCAGCGACGAGATTAAAAAAGAGTTTCCTTTTAGTGATAGAACTCGCGCTAATTTGAAACGGGTTCAGCAAGCGTTAGGACTCAGAGATGAAGATATAGCTTTAATCCAAGCTACTCTAATTGCCAAACACTCACTTACTACACCTCCAGTAGTTGATAATCCTCCACCTCCCCGAAATAGTAATTTTTTAACCTATCTAATAGCCTGTCTTGTCGGAGTCATTGGAGTAGTTATTGGCGGTACTATAGTCTACTTTATTAGAACCGGAAATCAATCTCAAACTGTAGTTCAGCCGATAGTCAAATCCTGTACTAAAGAAACTTATAGCTTGGGAGATAGAATTAGTTTAGGTGAAAAAACTTTATTAAAGCAAGATACAAATCCAGAGAAAGAAGCTGGAGTTAAAGCATTTTTAGAGGGTGATTGCCAGTCTGCTATTAATAGCTTAAATTCATATCGCAAAGCTAATCTTAGTGACCCAGAAGCATTGATTTACTTGAACAATGCTAAGGCACGTCAGAAAGGAGAGCGGCTGAAAATTGGTGTAAGCGTACCCATTGGTACAAATCCAAATGTCTCAAAAGAGATGTTACGCGGTGTAGCTCAAGCTCAAGATGAGGTGAATAACAGTGGTGGTATTAATGGCAAGGCTTTAGAAGTAGCGATCGCTAATGATGATAATAACTCCAGCCAAGCCCAAAACATTGCTAAACAGTTCGTCAACGATCAAACTATTCTAGCTGTAGTAGGACACAACGCGAGCGAAGCTGCTGTACCTGCTGCATTTGAGTATAAAAATGGGAAGCTAGTGATGCTCTCTCCCACCAGTTTTGACCAACGCCTATCTAATCTTAGCAACTATATATTCCGTACTGTTAATACTAACAATTTAGCGAGAAGCCTCTCTGATTATAGAATTAAAACTGCTGCCCAAACCAATATTGTAATTTGTGTTGATCCTGAGTCTCCTGATAATAAGTGGTTTGCAGATGAGTTTACTAAAGTTATAGAACAGGCTAATTACAAAATTAATCCTACCCCTTGCAACCTTTCTGACTCTACTCTTGATCCCAATGCTATGATTTCTCAAGCTATTAGCAGCCAAGCAAACGGTTTGCTCTTGGCTCCTTATATAGACAAAATTAATAAAGGTTTAGAAGTGGCGCGAGCTAGTAAAGGACGATTACAGCTATTTAGCAGTCCCACAATGTATACGCAACAAACCCTAGCGGAAGGAAAAGCAGATGTCAACGGGATGGTACTCGCTGTACCTTGGTATCCTCAAGCAATTCCTGGTAATCCCTTTCCCCAAAATGCTCAAAAACTTTGGGGCGGCCCTGTAAATTGGCGAACAGCGACGACTTATGATGCAACTATAGCGATCGCTAAAGGTTTGCAGCAAAGTAACACCCGTGAAGGATTGCAAAAAGCCCTGCACAGTCCGAGTTTTTCAATTGATGGTGCAACGGGAAATATTCAGTTTTCTCAATCGGGCGATCGCATCAATAATTCCATCTTCTTAGTCAAAGTTCAACAAACACCTGGCACTGATAAATATGAGTTTGTGCCGATTAAACCTTAGTTTTGAAACTTTGTTTAAGAAAAACTTATTTCTTAAAATATCTCAAGCCGTTACGGTCTTGATATTTGTTGATATACTCTACATTCTGTTGCTCTAATTTTGACAGCAATTTAGGTGAAAATTTTTCTGGTGAATATATAGGACGATACCAAGATTGGTTATCAAAGTAATTTTGTAATTCAGGAGTGTTAAAACGGCGACCATGAATTGCAAAAATCGAATTTCGCATAATATCTAGTTCAAAACCGTTCTTACCATTCAAATCTGTATCAGTTACAAGTCTTTGAGAAAGCCACAAATAATTGTTGAGAGTCGTGGTATTAACTGGCGTTATTGATGTAGTTGAGGAAGGTGTAGATTGAATAGGAACAGATGAGGGAATTGATGTAGTTGAGGAAGGTGTAGATTGAATAGGAACAGATGAGGGAGTTGGTGTAAATTTGGGAGTTGCTATTACTGGGGTGGTGATAGTTGAGGGTGTTTCTGTAGGTAATACCGCTTTGTCTGCTATGGGTTGAGAAGATTTTGGTAACACTTGACTAATAATCACAGATGCACCGATTAGCCCACCTGCAACTAAACCGCCGATGAGAATACCATTTGGTTGATTACTTTGTGGGGTAGGCTGCGGCTTGACAGGTAGCGTTTGAGGCGGTGGTGCAGAGACTACAGTCGGTTGAGTCAAGATGGGTTGTGTCGGTGGGATTGGATTTGCTATGCTCTGCAAAGCATCCAGCATGGCTCTGGCTGTGGGGTAGCGATCACGTGGATGATAAGCGATCGCTTTATCAATAACTCCTGCCATAATTGGGCTAACATGACTCGCATACTGTCGCCACACAATTTCACCCGTTTGGGAATCGGTTTCTAGTTGTTGCGCCTGTCTACCAGTCAGCAAATAAATTATCGTCATTCCTAAACTGTATAAATCACTAGAAAAAACTGGTCTACCTGCGGCTTGTTCACTCGGCATATAGCCAGGCGTACCAATTACAATCGAACTAGTAGGATTGCCTTGAGAATTTACTACTGTTCCCATCGATTCCCGTATAGCCCCAAAATCAATCAGCACTGGTTTACCGTCTCGATGGCGCACAATGATATTATCCGGTTTAATATCGCGGTGAACGATATGCTTGGAGTGAACGTAATCCAGGACAGGTAATAAATTTATGAATAATTCCTGGACAGCGCCTTCACTAAATAGCCCCTGTTTCTGGACTTTTCCAGTTAGGGTATCGCCCTCAATCCACTCCTGAACTAAGTAAAATTGTCCGCTTGAGGAAAAGTAGGCATACAATGCCGGAATTTGCTCA